>CAMVAG010000119.1 GCA_947165405.1 uncultured Selenomonadales bacterium | reverse complement strand
CGAGGTGCCCTTTCTTTTTGCTACTTTTTCTTTGGGCACGCAAAGAAAAAGTAGAAGAGACTTGCAAAGAAAAAGTAGAAGAAAACTTGCAAAGAAAAAGTAGAAGCCACAACCATAAATCAGCTGTATCATCTGCCGCAATAAAATATATGACAAAATCGGTCGGGCAATGTGAAGGATTTAAAATAAGTATGAAGAATTAACAGGGAAGACATTTTAGACGCAGAAGGAGCCGCAGCAAGTAGAAAACCACTACAACACCAAAATGCAACAAGGGAGGAGGATCAATCATGGAAATCCTAAAGGTATCAGCCAAATCTAACCCCAATTCCGTCGCCGGCGCACTCGCGGGAGTCATCCGCGAAACCGGAAGTGCCGAGATGCAGGCGATAGGTGCCGGAGCGCTGAACCAAGCGGTTAAAGCGGTTGCCATTGCACGCGGCTTCGTGGCACCGCACGGCGTAGACCTCATCTGCATTCCTGCATTTACGGACATTGAAATTGACGGGAGTGAACGCACTGCTATCAAGCTCATAGTCGAACCGCGTTAATTTCCTCACCCCGCCAAGGCACTCTTACAAAAAATTTTTGAAGCCGTAGAGGCGGACATTGTTGAAGTCACGGAGGTAAGTTAAATGGCCGGCGACTTGCACACCCATACGAATTTTTCGGACGGCTCTTATTCCCCCGAAGAACTCGTTGCGGCAGCGAAGAAAATCGGTCTCCACTATCTGGGTATAACCGATCATGACACGGTTGACGGTGTTCGCCAACTTTACGAGAACGGGCTCTATCCGGGAAGGGGCGTAAATATTATTCCCGGCGTCGAGCTCAGTGCCAATCACCCCGAAAGGGATATTCACATTGTCGGCTACAACATCGACATCTACAACGAAGCCCTCTTGGAAATGATTGATAAGATTATTGAGGCGCGCTGGGAAAGATTCAGCGAGATTATCAAAATTCTTCAAAACAAAAAGTATAACATTCGCGAAGCAGACGTTTTGAAAACCGCAGGTACAAGCCGTTCAATCGGACGCTCTCACATTGCCCGAACGCTGGTTAAAATCGGTGCCTTCAAAAATGTTCGCGAGGCGTTTGAAAAAATGCTCGGCAAGGGAACCCCCGCCTATGTGCCGCGCTACCTGCCCGAAGTCGACGAGGTTATCGACGTGATTCATCAAGCGGGCGGCTTAGCCACTTTGGCGCACCCGAAGCTCGTGGGCGACGACGAACTTGTCGAGGAGCTTTGTAAAAAATTGGACGGGCTTGAAGTTTATTATCCCTGTCACAAACCCGACGACACCCAACATTATTTTTTCCTTGCGAAGAAATACGATCTGTTGATAACGGGCGGCAGTGACTTTCACGGAGCGTCGTCCAGATTCGTCAACGAACTCGGAGACTTTACGATCAGCGACAAGCTTGCCGAAAAATTTTTCGTCGAGCCTCCGAAGTAAATTAATTATTGAGCAAAAAATAATCCGTCACAAAATCGCGGCGGGTTATTTTTTTGTGTTATAATAGCTGCAGAAAATTTTGAGGAGGATTAATCATGAGCATTTTGGGCGCAGCAGCAGTACCGCACCCGCCGATAATCTTACCTGAGGTCGGTCGCGGCGAGGAACAAAAAATTTCGGCAACGACAACAGCTTACAAAGAAGTTGCTCGGCGCATCGTCGAACTTGACCCGGACACGATAATAATCACGAGCCCGCACTCAATCATGTACGCGGATTATTTCCACATTTCGCCGGGCGAGGCGGCCGCCGGCAACATGTCACAATTCCGCGCGCCGCAAGTCGAATTGGCGATAGATTACGACACGAACTTTGCAAGGAAACTTTCTGCGGACGCAATGTCAAACGGTGTTCCGGCGGGAATACTCGGCGAAAGAAATCCTTCACTGGATCACGGCACAATGATTCCGTTGTATTTTTTAAAAGAGGCGGGTCTCGACCTCAATCACGTAAAATTTTTGCGAATCGGTTTATCGGGTTTGTCGGCGGCAATTCATTACAAATTCGGGCAAATAATTTCTCACGTGGCTGACGAACTCGGACGGCGAATTTTTTTCTTGGCAAGCGGCGATTTGTCTCACAAGCTGAAATCGGATGGTCCTTACGGCTTCGTCGAGGAAGGTCCTCAATTTGATTCGCAAGTCATGGAAAATTTGGGCGGCGCAGATTTTTTGAAGCTCTTGACCATGAACGATAAAATTTGCTCACGGGCGGCGGAATGCGGCTTGCGTTCCTTCTGGATTATGGCGGGCGCACTCGATAAAAAATCTGTCCGCGCCGAAAAATTATCTTACGAGGGAACTTTCGGCGTCGGCTACGGCATTGTCTACTTCAACGTCGGCGACGAGGATTCCTCAAGAAATTTCGCGCATCAACTTGCCAACTTCAAAAAATACGAGGCGGAGAAACGCAAGGCTAAAGAAGATGATTTTGTTAAGTTGGCGCGCTACAGTTTGGAGACTTTCGTCAAGACGCACGAGCCCGCAAAACTTCCCGAAAATCTTCCTGCCGAATTGACTTCGCGGCGTGCGGGAGCTTTTGTCAGCTTGCACAAGAACGGAAATCTTCGCGGGTGTATCGGCACGATTATGGCGACGCAGAAAACTCTTGCCGAAGAAATTTTGCAGAACGCAATTTCCGCCTGCTCAAGAGACCCGCGCTTCGACCCCGTGACGATTGATGAGCTTGACGACATTGAGTACAGCGTCGACGTTTTGGGCGAGCCCGAAAGAATTTTTGACGTTAAGGATTTGGATGTCAAACGTTACGGCGTGATTGTCGAAAACGGCGGGCGCAGAGGTTTGTTGTTGCCCGACCTTGAAGGCGTCGACACCGTCGCGGAGCAAATTGCAATCGCCAAACGCAAAGCCGGAATTCGCCCCGAAGAAAAAGTTGTGTTGTGGAGGTTTGAAGTCATTCGCCACTATTGAGGAGGCTTTATCATGAAAAAATTTTTCGCGGCGGTCGTAACGATTATTTTTGTGACAACTGCCTTTGCAACGGTGCTCGCCTCGAATTACGTCGGCAATGCCAACACAAGAAAATTTCACTACGCCGATTGTTCAATGGTCAACAAGATGAATCCCTCGAACAAAGTGTACATGAACACCCGCGAAGAGGCGATTAATGCCGGCTACATTCCCTGCAAGAGGTGCAAACCTTAATGGACAAGTTAAAAATAATTTTCATGGGCACGCCCGATTTTGCCGTACCGAGTCTTGCCGCGCTCGCTGACAAAACCGAAATAATTTGCGTTGTCACTCAACCCGACAGACCCAAAGGACGCGGTCACAAACTTCAGCCGCCGCCCGTCAAAATTTTTGCCGAAGAAAATAATTTGCGCGTGATTCAGCCGCTCAAAGTCAAAGCTCCCGAAGTCGTCGAAGAACTCGCCGCGCTCAAACCCGATTTAATTGTCGTCGTTGCCTTCGGACAAATCTTATCGCAAAAAATTTTGGACATCCCGCGCTTCGGTTGCATAAACGTTCACGCATCGCTCCTTCCGAAATATCGCGGGGCGGCTCCGATTGAGTGGGCGATTATCTGCGGCGAAAAAGTCACGGGCGTCACGACAATGCAAATGAACGCGGGACTCGACACGGGCGACATGCTTTTGAAGAGCGAAGTTAAAATTTCCGACGAAATGATTTTGCCCGAATTGCGCGAACGATTGATGACGGTCGGCGCGGACTTGTTGCTCGAAACGCTTTACCGATTGCAAGTCGGCAAGCTGCAACCGATAAAGCAAGATGATTCGCTGTCGACGTATGCGCCGCTGCTCAAAAAAGAGACGGGCTTAATCGACTGGAAAAAATCTGCGCGGGAAATTCACAATCTTGTGCGCGGACTTTACGGCTCGGCTCGTGCGGGCAAGTTCAAAATTTGGCGGACGAGACTTGCCGAAGAAAATCTTTCGCCTGCCGAAATAAAAATCGTCGGTGAAAAATTTTTTGTCGGGACGGGCGACGGCGCGCTTGAGATTTTGGAAATTCAAGCTCCCAATTCCAAGAAACTCAACGCGGCCGAATTTCTTCGCGGCAACAAGGTCGGTGACGATTTTTGGACGAGCGAATAATTTCTACAGACGAACAGTTTGCTGACGATTGGCAATACAGTTTGCGCCCGCGCAGATTGTATGAATATATCGGGCAAGACAAGGTTAAAAAAAATTTATCGGTCTTCGTGAAGGCGGCACTCAATCGGCGTGAGGCACTCGACCACGTTTTACTTTACGGGCCGCCGGGCTTGGGCAAGACGACTTTGGCAGCGATAATCGCAAATGAACTGGGCGTGAATTTCCGTCAAACGTCGGGGCCGGCAATCGAACGAGCGGGCGACTTGGCATCAATCCTCACGAACTTGAATGAGCGCGACGTTTTGTTTATCGACGAGATACATCGATTGAGCCGACAGATTGAGGAAATTTTGTATTCGGCAATGGAAGACTTCGCGCTTGATATAATAATCGGCAAAGGACCAAAAGCGCGGAGCATACGCTTGGACATTTCGCCGTTCACGCTGATTGGTGCGACGACCAAAGCCGGAGCATTATCGCCGCCGTTGAGAGACCGTTTCGGCGTGATAAGTCGGCTTGAATATTATTCGACGGAGGCACTGGTTGAAATTATCACGCGAGCCGCGCAGATTTTGAAAATCCCGATTGAACCTGTCGGCGCGGAAGAAATTGCCGGACGTTCACGAGGCACGCCGCGCATTGCCAACAGACTTTTGAAACGTGTCCGCGATTTCGCACAAGTCGAAGGTTCCAAAGTCATAACCGATGACATTGCCAACCGTGCATTGTTGGCTTTGGAAGTCGACCGCGCAGGACTTGACCACACCGACCGCCGCCTTCTCGAAGCCATGATAAAAAAATTCAACGGACGCCCCGTCGGTTTGGATACATTGGCAGCGGCGATAAGCGAGACACGCGAGACTATCGAGGATATTTACGAGCCGTATCTTTTGCAGCTGGGTTTTATCATGCGCACGCCGCGAGGTCGTGTCGTCACGGAAGCGGGCTACAATCACATGGGCGTTGCCTATCCGAAACTCAACGATAATCCTCTGCCGACTCTTTTTGACTTTGAAAACGATTGACGCTTGAAAAATTTTTCGACAAGCAGTAAAATGAAATTCCTCGAAGAAGTGCTCCAATGGTCGTAAACGAAAGACAGAACAAATCGTTACGCCTGTGGGGTGCGGAACAAGCGAAAGGATACCCCTTGCGAATTAATTCGTAAGGGGCTTCGCTTTTTTCGGGCAAATTTTTTTTTGCACACGTAAAAAATTTTTTCGATACGTTAAAAGGATTTTGTAACTTTCAAAGGATGATGACTTATGGCACCGGCAGTGAAAAACAATTTGGCTGCGATGCAAATCCTCAATCAGCTCAATCAAAACAATTCGGAGTTGAGTCGGAGGTTGGCAAGAGTTTCGACCGACATGAAAATCGTCAGCACACAAGACGACGCCTCGCAATACGCCATTTCCGAGAGGATGCGTGTACAAATTCGCGCCCTCGATCAAGATTTGCAGAACGTTCAAAACGGTTCGTCGATGCTTAAAAATGCTTCGGGCGGCGTGGAAAGAATTGTCGACATCTTGCGCGAAATGAAGGCAAAAGCAATCAACGCCGCAAACGATTCGAACACCGACGAAGACCGCCAAACAATTCAAAAAGAAATTACGCAGCTGATGAAAAGCATTAACGACGTGGCACTGGGCACCGAATACAACGGCAAGCGATTAATCGACGGCACCTACGACCCGCGAACGGAATACGCCGATATTCCCGGCACGGCTCTGCAGGTTGCCCAAGCTTTAATGTATTCTTTGGACAAAACGACCTTATCGGGCGAGGCGGCTCTCAACGAGGCGATAAATTACGCTTCGGGCGGCAAGTTCAAAACCAAAGACGCTCTTATCAGTCAGTTCATGAACGACTTAAACAGCTCCTCGTCTGCTACGGATTTTTTGGAAGATTATTGCGATATTATTCTCGGCAACGCGGACACGGGCGCAATCACCGGCAAAGACGCGGGCGGCGACACGATTAAAACTGCCGAATCGATTGTTCCCGAAAAAATTGCCGTATCAAGTTGGGGGCTCCCGACGAGCGACACGACGATTAACGGCTTGACGATTCATTGGCCGACGGCAGGCGCGAACGGCAGCACTTTCACTGCCGCAGAGAAACACATTTTAAAAGGCTTGAATTCGGATTGGATTGAGCAATGCATTAATCTGGTCACAGAATCTTTCGGCTTGAGCTTCACCGACGACGGCACGACCGTTAATGAAATCGACGTTACATTTGAAAATAACAGCAGCAATAATC
Source organism: uncultured Selenomonadales bacterium (assembly GCA_947165405.1). Taxonomy (GTDB): domain Bacteria; phylum Bacillota; class Negativicutes; order Selenomonadales; family Selenomonadaceae; genus Quinella. The sequence goes on along the minus strand of CAMVAG010000119.1, from coordinate 56 downwards.
GCTTGGCGGCTGTGGAACATTCTTATTCACTTTCAACCGGCAAAGCCACGAGCTTA
>CAMVAG010000118.1 GCA_947165405.1 uncultured Selenomonadales bacterium | reverse complement strand
CGTGGTCGTTGCTTACAAAGCTTGATAAAAAATTTTTTGCGACGTATTTTTATTCCAATGTCAAAACGCCCGATAAAGTCACCGATTATTTGCGCAAGACTTCAGACGGCTGGCGGGAGATTCACGACTTGACGGACGAGGCGGCGGCTAAACTCATTCGCGACGATGAAATTGACATTCTCTTTGACTTGAACGGGCACACGACGAGTAATCGCTTGCGCGTCGCGGCGTATCGTCCCGCCTCCGTGCAAGTGTCGGGTATCGGCTACATGAACTCGACCGGCATGGATTGTTTCGATTATTTTTTGTCGGATGTTTTTTGCGCGGGCGATGAAAAATTTTTTGTCGAAAAAGTTATCAAGCTCCCGCACAGCCACATTTGCTACGAGCCGCCGAAAAAGATTGAGCCCGCCGATTTTCCTCCGTGCCTCAAAAATAATTTCGTGACGTTCGGCAGCTTCAGTCAATTCGGCAAGGTAACCGATTCGATTTTGATTGCTTGGAAAAAAATTCTCGACGCCGTGCCCGATTCCAAATTGATTCTCAAGCATACAATCTTTAACGCGGAAGACAAGAAAAATTTCGTCGGCGAACGCTTGAAAAGTCTCGGCTTCGACCTCGCCCGAATTGATATGCGCCCTTACACGAAAACTTGGCTCCGCGAATACGACGACGTTGACATTGCGCTTGACACTTTTCCTTACACGGGCGGCGTGACCACTTGCGAGGCGTTGTATATGGGCGTGCCGGTCGTGAGTCTCTACGGCGAAAGACACGGTTCGCGTTTCGGCTTGAGCATTTTAAGTAATGTCGGGCTTGAGGAGTTGGCGGTTGCCTCTTACGACGAATATATTAATCGAGCGGTTGCGTTGGCAAGCGATTGGGAACTGTTGACACTCTTGCGAAAAAATTTGCGGACGATGATGGAAAAGTCGCCGCTCATGGATTCGGCAAATTACCTTCACGAAATACAAGAAGCTTTTATCAAAATCCTCGACGCGGAACGAAAAAATTTTCCCTCTGCAAAACGTTGAGGGATTTTTTTTTGCGGCGGTCTGTTGTATAATTTCGGCAGAAACGGAGGGCGGAGTCATGGTTAAAAGATTTTTTGTGCTTTGCTTGGCGGTGCTGCTCGTCATGCAAGGCGCGGCGTCTGCAAAAAAAAATAAAGGCTTGCCGGAGGAAGAACGAATCCAAATTGCAATCGAGGTAACTGACGGCACGCGGCACAAGGAACTCGGCACGGCGCAAAATCTTGAACTTTTTTTAAATGATAAACTTGTTGAGAAAAACCTCGTGAGCGTGATCGATACAAAAATCTTCGACGAGGAAAAATTTTCTCAAAGCGATTTGATTCTTGACGAGGAAGTTACTGCCGAAAAAAATTCGTCCGCCCAAAATATCGGCGAGCTGTTGATTTTTGACGCGGTGGAATTGCCTCAACCCGGCACCGTCCCCGAAGACTTCAGCCAAACTTTTTATAAAAATTTCGGCGCGGATTATGTCGTCCGTTGCGAAGTCTTGGCACTTGGCGCGACCAAAGTCGAGGATAAAACTCTTTCGACGATTTTAGGTGTGGCGGGCGGCATCACTTCGCTTATCGGTTCGGGCTCCGGCAAACACGATAAAAAACTCCGCAGAATCGGAGCGGGCATCGGCTTCGGCGGCTTCATTCAAACGCAACGCACCGCGCTCAATACCGTCGTCAACATGAAATTTATCAGCGTGGAGACCGGCGAAATCCTTTGGGAAAAAAATTTCACGGGGCAGGCGGTAAAACATCACAAGCCCGGAAAAAATTATGACGACGCTTGGACGCAAGCTTACATGGAGTCTGTCGAAGACGCGGCGAAAAAAATTTCAAAGCAAGTGAACAAATACGTTGACAAAGTTATCATCAAAGGCAAGAGCGACAAAGAATTTCTTCCGAAAAATTTTTCAATCGGCAAGTTCGGCGGAGGTAAACTTTTCTAAGTGAAAAAATTTTTGGCGGCAGCAAGTCTGCTTCTTATCACGGGCAATGCGGCGGCTCAAGAAATTTCGCCCGAAGTCGACAGAGGCATTGAAAGCGTCAAGCAAAAAAAATTTGATTTCGGCGCGGAGGCGAGGACTTTCGACTCGTCTCCCGAATTTATTTTAAGGTACAAAAATTTTTCGCTGGATTATATTCGTTCGCGTGAGGATTTTAATTTCCTCAAGCTGAAAATGGACAAAGAAATTTTTTCACTGATGGGCACGGGGCTCGAATGGAACATCGCCTTGAATTCGATTGACGCCCGAAAAAATTTTTACATGTCGCCGAGTATCGGAATAAATTTTTACATGAGGATTCGTCCTCGCTTGGATATTTACGCGCAAATTTCCGGCTTGCCGCTCGGCGGGCACGGTCACTTTGAAGATTACGAATACGGCATAAAATATTTTCCGCAAAAAAATTTTTCGATAAGCGCGGGCTGGCGTCGAACGGATTTTAAAGTTCGGCACGGCAGTTTCATTTCAAGCGGATTGTTCGCGGGCGTCCGTTACGATTTTTGACGTTCGCAATTTAAAATTTTAATCAAGGCTTCCTGTATTTCGCGCAGATAAATTTCCGAATCCATAAGCGGCGATTTTTTCATCATCGTCCGCAAATTTTTTTTGAGTATCGCAAGCAGCTCCCAATCGCTTGCCAACATGACAGCCCGATTGATATATTCGTCGTAAGAGGCAACCGCCAACTCCTCAAGCCCGATATTACTCAACATGCTCAAGCCGAAACGTGAACCGTGTCTTTCGCCGTATAAACTCACGACGGGCACGCCCATATACAACGCCTCGCAAGTGGTCACGCCGCCCGTGTAAGGAAAAGTATCAAGCGCAATGTCAACGTCGTTGTATTCGACAAGATGATTTTCAGCCGAGAAGCCGCGCATTTCAATTTGCTTGAGGTCGAAGCCGAAATGTTTCAAGCGGTCGCCGACAAAATTTTTTCCGTCGTCACTGTTGCAGATTTTATTTTTGAGAATCAATTTGGAATCGGGCACGGCGTCGAGAATTTTTTTCCACGCAATCAAAATCGAATCGGTAATTTTTCCGAATTGATTAAAGCTGCCGAAGGTCACAAAATTATTTTTGAGACACGGAGGAAAATCGGCGGGCTTGAGCTTGGTCGGAGGCTCGTAGCAAATATGAGAATGCGGGAGCTTGATAACTTTTTCGACAAAAAATTTTTCATCGCCCGCGCAAAAAACATCCGACAAAAAATAATCGAAGCAATCAAGCCCGGTCGAGTTCATGTAGCCGATACCCGACATTTGCACGGAGGCGGGACGATACGCCGCGACGCGCAAGCGATTATCTTCCGTGTGACCGTCCAAGTCAAAGAGAATGTCAATTTCGTCGTCGCGAATGAGTTTCGCCGCCGCCTCGTCCGTCAAGCCGTGAATATCCCGCCAAACGTTTGCAATCGATTGAAAATGTTCGGTAACGTCATCCGCCGCCTTGACATTCGAATAACAATGAAGCTTGAAAAAATTTTTGTCAAGCCCGCTCAACAAATGCCAGCTCCAAGCCATGACGACGCTCCATTGAAAATTGGCGGACAAAAAACCCACACGAATTTTATCATGGCGATAAAATTTGCGCGGGTAAGGTTTGATGTCCGTCAAAAATTTTTTGTATTCGTCGTAAAGCTTTCGAAAGTCAGCGATTGAAAAATTTTCTAAAGTGTTCGCCGCGAAGAGCGCATTGCTGATTTCCGTGCAAGCTTTTTTATTGTCGTCCGATAAACTTGCCGATAACAGAGAACTCTCCACAGCCTCCGCCGTCATGCCGAGAATTCGATTGACTTCGCCGAAAATACTCAAAGCATCTGCCGCCAAATTTTTTTCTTCGGGCAAGGCGGGATTCAATCGCGGCAAAAGTTTTTGCAACAAAAAAAATTCCTTGAGGAACTCTCCTTGCTCGCGACGAATAAAAACTTCCAACAAGAAAATTTTCTTCCAATGAGGCGCGACGATTTCAATTTCCTTGACGAGTTTTAATGCCTCGTCAAATTTTTTTGTCCGATACAATTCGAGGGCTTCGGCGTAGTTTCTCAAAATGTCCATTTCGAATTTTACCAAGCGTAATCGTCATATCTTCTGCGGTCGTGTCTCCCGCGAACGTTATTATCGCTCTTCTTGACAAGTTCTATTTGAATTGCTTCCATCATCAAAGCCCGTCCTTCGGTTCCGGCAACTTCGCCGTTTCTAACCCAATCTTGCCAGCCGATATTGTGAACGTAAGCCCGATAGCAAACGTCGTATTTTTCGGCAAGACTGCCTCTCAAACGAATCCTGATTGCCTCCATGCGCAGAGCCTCGCCGACTGTGCCTGCCACGACGCCCGAACGTGTCCAACCTTGCCAACCGATATTTTCGACGTGAGCATTATACTCAATGTCGTCGCTGTCAAGATTTATGACAATCGCCTCAAGGCGTCTGTCCTTGCCTATCGAACCGGTGACTTCACCGTTGCCGACGGGCGGCAGCCAGCCTTTGTCTTGAACGTGCACTTGATAAGTAAAATCATGCGCGGCGAAAACATTCTGCGCGAAGAAAAGCATTGCCGTCAAAATCACGGCGGAAAAAATTTTTTTAATCATCTCGATTGCTCCTTCAATGCCCGTTCGACGTCGCGTTGAGCAGATTTTTCGTGGAGGGCGGCGCGTTTGTCGTAGTTGTGTTTGCCGCTCGCCAAGGCAAGTTCCAATTTCGCCCGACCCTTTTTGAAATAAATCTTCAGCGGCACTAAAGTAAAACCTTTCTCGCGTGTCTTGCCGAAGAGTTTCAAAATTTCGCGCTTGTGCAAAAGGAGGCGGCGTCGACGAAGCGGCTCGTGATTAAAAATATTTCCCTGCTCGTAGGGGCTGATATGCAGGTGCTCGATAAAAACTTCGCCGTCTTTGACTTCGGCATAGCTGTCGCGCAGATTCGCTTTGCCGGCTCGCAAGCTCTTGACCTCCGTGCCGCGAAGTTCGATGCCCGCCTCATAAGTCTCGTGAATAAAATAATCGTGGCGCGCCTTCCGATTTTCGCAGGCAATTTTTATTTGTTCCTTAACCATACAAATCACCTCGCCGCAATGATAGCAAATGCAAATTAAAAATTTCTTATCCCGACCGATGAATTTTTCGGATTTGCATTAAATACGCCTCGACAAGCAAGCGCAGATTCGCGTTTGAATTTAATCGTTTGTGAAAGTCCGCGCCCGCCTCTATCATCAAAAAAATTTTTCGTTCGGAAATTTTTATTTGGCTCAAGCGCGGCGCGAGGTCGAAATTGTGAGGCTCCGACACTTCCCGAAAACAAATGTCACGCAAAATTTTTTGTAAGTGCAGCAGAAACTCCGCGAACTTTTCACGCGACCACTCTGACATTTCCGCGCCCGCTTTGAAAATATCTTCGTTCGAAAATTCTTTGCGTGAAATTTTTTCCAGCGTGTCCAGTGCCGCCTCGCGAAGTTGTGCTCCGTCCGAATCTTTTAACTTCAATGCCCGCCCGAAACTTCCGTTTGCAATTATCGCCAAACGTTTTGCTTCTTGCTCCTCGACGCCTTGAGCTGTCAGCGCGTCTTGAATTTGTTCGTTCGAAAGTTTATCGAAGTTTATCGTCCTGCACCGCGAACGAATCGTCATGAGCAGGCTTGCCCGGCTTGCCGTCAACAAAATAAAAATCGTTTGGCTCGGCGGTTCCTCGATTGTCTTGAGCAGGCAATTCGCCGCCGCTTTGTTCATGAGTTCCGCGCCGTCGATTATTATCACGCGCCGGTCGGAATTAATCGGGCGCAGAGCTGCTTCGGATTGCATGTTGCGTATCTGACCGATTTTGATGTTTCGTGAGGTCTTTGTCTCTTCCGCCTCGACGATATAAAAATCGGGGTGGCTCCTCGCCGAAACCAAATGACAACTTTCACACACGCCGCAAGGATTGCCGTCAATCGGGTTTTCGCAAAGAAGAGCCGCCGCGCAGATTTCCGCCGCCAATCTTTTGCCGACACCCTCCTCGCCCGAAAATATCACGGCATGAGGAAATTTTTCCTCGACGATATTTTTTTTCAGATAAGCTTTCGTTGCGGCGTGCCCGAATAAATTTTCCCAAGTCAACATCACATGTAAAGGTCGACGAGCATTCCGCGTATGGCGTCGTGCGCGGCGATAACGTCAAGTTGATCCGATTGACCGAGCCGAATTCGTTCCGCCATGTCTTCAAGCTTGCGGTCGATTTTGCGGACGGTGGTGTAGACGCGTTGACGACCCATCCTGTCCCAGCCGGCAGAAGTGTGAACTTCATACATGTTGCTGACCGCCGCTCCGACAAAATTTTTTATCAACGTCCGATATTCTTTAAGTTCGTCATAAGTCGGCGTTCTGCTCAAGCGCGCTGCCTGCTCGTCAATCTTTTTGAGCATTGCCTCCATTTCTTCGTGAGAGACGCCTTCCGATTGCTGCTCCAT
>CAMVAG010000117.1 GCA_947165405.1 uncultured Selenomonadales bacterium | reverse complement strand
TTGAGTTCGTTGGAGGCGATGTGCGGCAAAAGTTCGATAACATCCGAATCAATTTGCCCGGCAACCTTAGTCGTGAGAAATGCCTCTGTATTGAAACCCACGCCGTCGCTGTTGAAGAGGCTCGGCGCGATTGAGTAGTAAGCAAAATCTTTCGGGGCGATAAGTTCGATAAGTGTCGGGACAATCGAAATGTGATCGCCGACGGCATCGGGCGGCAAAATTTCTTTGGTAATGCCCGCGCCGTACAAGACGAAAGGAACGCTTTGATGTTCAAAAATCGTCGGGTGCCTCGAAGGATCACAGCGGATTGCATGGTCGCCCGTCACGACGAAAAGACTTTCGGGAAATTTTTCGTGAGCGGCGCGGATAAAATTCGTGATAACTTCATCCATATACCAATAATGCCCAAGCTCAATCGCCAACTGATTCACGTCGTCGACGTTCGGCAATTTTTTCAAAGCTTCGGTGACGGCTTGAGCGTCATAACCTTCCGCCGCCAAGTCCAAATTATACGGCGGGTGATTCGTCGTCGTCATGATTAAATGAACCGTCGGAGGTTCGTCAGTCAAATGCGCAAGCAAGGCGTTGAATAAATTTTCGTCCTTCGTGCCCCAAGTCGTTTGCTTCGGCGCGTTGAAGTCGGGGTAGCCGTAAAAATTATCGAAGCCCTGCGCGAGCGACATCTTTGCGATTGAATCCCAGCTGGGCATTCCGCCGTACCAAAAGTCCACGTTGTAGCCGAGCCCTTTGAACGCGGGAGCCATCGACGTGATATAAAGTTTTTCGTAAGTGCGCGTCTGATAATTTACTTTGATGTTCACGTCGGGCAAGCCGGTCACGAGCCCGGTTATCGCCGTCGAAGTGAAATCGCCGTTGGGCATGAAGTTGCGGCTGTAGTAACAATTTTCCTCCGCAATGAGCGACTTGACACCTTCGGCGACCAAAAGCTCATCGTACTTGCCGAGCATTGGCCACTGCATGAAAGTTTCGCCGAGAATTATAAAAATGTGTTTGGGCTTTTGAATTCGTTCGCCCGCCGCTTTGCGTTCGAGGTAAGGCGCGAGATTTGTTTCGGTGAGTTCGTGATTGACGGCGACAAGCTGCGCGGACTCCAAAATTTTATTTGCATCGACGCCGAAAATTTCGCCCGCCTCCATGCGTTTTGCCATAGCTCTTGCACGATAAAGAGCCTGCGCGTCGTCGAGTATGCATTCGTTCAAAAAGTTGTCGGTCGTGACGCCCGCGTTTTCCCAATTCAAACCGTGTGCATAAGTGAAACTTCCTCCGAACCTCACGAACAAGCCGAACAAAAAAATTCCGACAACGAGCCCTGCACTGAAGCCGGCGATTTTTGCTTTGCCGACGAGTTCGGGCAGAGGAAAAGTTTTCATGAAAAGCAAGCGGCTCAACACGGCGATACAAATTACCGTGAGAATCAGCGCGACAAAAAATCTCCAGAGGATGCCGTATTCTTGAAACATCATCACGATTATCGACCACAAGTCGTCATGAAAACCTTGCACGACTTCCATGCCGAACGTCGATTGAAAGGCGCGATAATACGGGAAGCGCAACATGAACAGCAACGAAAAAATCATCGAAGCCGCAATTCCGATTAACAATCGCAAGCGCGATTTCAAGCCGACGATTGTCACGAAGACGAACGATATTAAAGTTACCGCGCCCGCCGTCTTCAAACTCAATCGCAAGCCCGCGAACATTGCCTCCGCGATTTGCGCCGCGCCCGACTCCTCGTTCATGTAACTTGACATGAAAAAAATAAACAAGCCGCGATAAATTTCCAGCAATATCAGCACGAACAAAAATAATCTTGCGTCGCGCTGTATGCCGTCGAAAAATCTTTTTAGGAACTTCACCGGGCAAAGCTCCCTCCTAACTCATTGATTCGATTTTCTCTTTGACGAAGTTGACGGGAATTTTTTCAAGGCAAATTTCTTTCTTCGGGCAAGCGCGTTTCCAACAACCTTTGCAAGGTCGCTCAACTTCGATTGCGTTTTGCAGTTGCCCGAAAGGTCCGTTGCGTTCGACGTTCGTAGGTCCCATTAACATAATTGTCCGAACGCCCAGAGCCGAGCCCAAATGTACAGGACCGGTATCGCCGCCGATAACGAGTCGCGAACTCCTCAAGACATGCGCAAGTTGAGGAATGTTTGTTTTGTTGACGAGATTAATCGGCGGGATTTCCATTTTGGATTCGATTTCTTTTGCAAACATTTCGTCTTGGTCGCCGCTGCCAATCAACACGGGTACGACCGCAAGTTGATAAAACCAATCGCCCAAAGCTGCAAAATTTTCTGTAGGCCAACGTTTGTTCGGCCAATTAGCTCCGACGACGAAGACCACAAAAGGATTGCCCTCGCGAATGCCCGCATGCTCCATAATCGAACGCGCCTTCTCCGATTGTTCGAGGGGAACTTGAATCGGGAAGGCGACTTCATTGACGACGCAACCGACCGCCCGCGCAGTGTCAAGGTAGCGTTCGACGATGTGCCCTTCCGCGTTTTCTCCGACGACGGGTTTTGAAATTTTGTCGCTAAGTTCGCGCATGTTGCATATCCCAAGCTTAATGTTTGACTTTGCAAAGAAAGCTATCGCCGCCGACTTGAACAGCCCCTGCAAATCCAAAACAGCGTCGTAACTTTGCTCTTGCAGTTCTTGTTTGAAAGGGAAAAATTCTTTCATGAAACCTTTCAGCGAGCGGAAATTTTTTTTGTTGAAGAGGATAATTCTGTCGACGCAAGGATTCATCTTCAGCAGGTCGAGGCTCGGCGGCTCAACGACCCACGTAACTTTTGCTTCCGGAAAAGTTTCTTTTATCGCGTAGCTGACCGGCAGCGCGTGAATCACGTCGCCCATTGCGCTCAACTTCACGATTAAGACGTTCTTTAATTCTTCATTCATGATTAAGCCCCGCTTGAATTTTTTCGATAAGGTTGGTCGTCGAATGCCCCGCAACCAAATTCACGAGTTCGACGCGCCCGCCGTAACTTTGAACGATTTTTGCTTCGGGCAGAGTTTCCAAAGTGTAGTCGCCGCCCTTGACGTAAACATTCGGCTTGACTTCGGCGATTAAATTTTCGGCAGTCGCCTCGCCAAAAAAAATCACGTGGTCGACAGCTTTTAGCCCCAACAAAATTTCTGCGCGGTCGTCTTGATTGTTTATCGGTCGTGAGGTGCCTTTGAGACGCTTGACGGATTCATCGGTGTTGAGTCCGACAATCAGCACGTCGCCGAAATTTTTTGCGGTCGTCAAATATCTGACGTGCCCTGCGTGAAGAATATCAAAGCAGCCGTTCGTGAAAACGATTTTATTTCCCTGCCGCCTCAAGTCTTCGCAAAAGCCGGCGGCGTTTTTTCTGTCAATCAACATTTCAATTACTCTCCGAAAATTTTTACCCGGTGAATTTAGGGACTGTTGGTAAATTGCTTTTTGTAAGTTTGTTTCTACTTTTTCTTTGTTGCGTCATCCGTGACGGCCGGGCTTAAGCTTCCCGTTGCGTTTCGCTTTTTATCTTGCACGCTCCAAAGTTGAGATAAGTTCCGCCGCGCTGACGGTGCTGGTGCCGAGTTTGCGAACGGCAATGCCTGCCGCAAAGTTGGCAATCCTCGCTGCAACGGCAGGAGCCGCGCCCGCCGTCAATGCCAAAAGAAATGCCGCAATGCAAGTATCGCCCGCGCCCGACACGTCGTAAACCTCGCTCATGTCGCTTACGGGGATGTGATGCGTTGCGCCGTTTCGCTCGAACAAACTCATGCCCATTTCGCCGCGAGTAATCAAGACGCCGTCGACGTTGAGCTTTGTCAAAAGTTTTGTGCCCGCGCCGATTAAATCCGTTACGTCGTTAAGAGGATAGCCGACGAAGTTTCCAAGTTCCGAATCGTTTTGTTTGACGTAATCGACGCCCTCGAAGTCGCCGATATTATAGCGCGAATCGACAATGTTTGGAATTTTTTTCTTGCCGGCGTAGCGCGTAATCAACTTGCGGGCATTGGCGGTTATCGTGCCGGAGCCGTAATCGCTCATGACAATTCCGTCGACCTTCGGGAGGATTTTGTCAATCTTGGCGAGGAGTTCCGCCTCAACTTTTTTTGAAAGAGGCTCTTTGCTTTCGCTGTCGATTCGGACGATTTGTTGACTGACCGTCGCACGACCGCCCGCAATGATTCTTGTCTTTGAAATTGTCGGACGAGATTTATCGCGGACAAGCCCCTCAATGTGAACGCCAAGCTCTTTAAAAATATTTCGCAGGCTTTCGGCGTGAGCGTCGTCGCCGATAATTCCGATTGCATAAACTTCCGCGCCGAGTGTCGCAGCATTTGCAACGACATTAGCCGCGCCGCCCGCCACGACTTTTTCGCCCGCCTTTTCCAAAATCAAAACAGGTGCCTCGCGTGAAATGCGGGAAATGCGTCCGTCGACGTAGACATCGGCAACTATATCGCCGATAACCAAAATTTTTTTCTCATGCATTTGATTCGTAATGCTGATTAGTTCCTGCAACTTGCCAACCCTCCAATTAATTAGGAATTAGGAATTAGGAATTAGGAATTAGGAATGTTGCCGCGAATTTAATTCCTCATTCCTAATTCCTAATTCAATGAACTGCGGAACAATATCTTCAAACGAGCCGTCGGGCATGCGGAAGCCGCCGGGAATGATGCCGAGCTCTTTAAAGCCGAGACGTTGATACAAATGCCGGGCGTGAATGTTCGTGGCAACGACGGCATTGAATTGCAAAATTCTAAAGCCGAGTTCACGCGCTCTGTTAATGCAATCTTTGACGATGATTTCGCCGATATGCCGCCCGCGCACGTCCGAACGAACCGCATAGCTTGCATTGCTGATATGACCGCAGCGACCGACGTTGTTCGGGTGGAGGATGTACAACGCCAAAATTTCTCCGTTGTCCTCGTCGACAGCCAAGCCCGTGAACGATTGCGCTTTAAAAAATTCGTCGCCCGTCGTTTCGTCAAGCTCATCTTCTTGAGGAAAGGCAATGCCCTCGCGCACGACCTCGTTCCAAATTTTTATCGCCTCGCCGACAAATTTTTTATCATACTCCACAACTTTTATTGCCAATTAATTTCCCCTCCGAAAAAATTATGTTTTTGAGTTGCGAACCTTCGCGCCGTAGAAATTTTCTGAAGGTGGCTCGTTGCCGGTTCTCGGGGCTCGCTGATAAATTTTATATTTAAGCTTCCGGCGTTCGCGGCCGTAAAAAATTTTTTCAGTAAAAGATTCAAATGTGCCTCGCTCCGCTTCGCCGACAAGTTCCCATGTTCCGTTCGTGTTATCGAGGAATTTTCTTTCAAAAGCAACGTTGACGACTGCCAAAATTTTTTTATCTTTGGGCAACTCATCAAACGTCATGAACGGCATAACGTTTTTGCTCGTCCAAGTCATCTTCTGCGGTTTAATTTGGTTGAATTTGTATTTTGTCTCCAGCCGATAAACTTTCGCGCCGGTGTAGAAAGCTAACGAACCGGCATATTTTTCGTCGTGACTTACGACGCAAGTGTTATCGTCGATTAGCGGCAAAATTATTTCAGCCTCGCGCCGAGTGGAATTGTCTTCGGCGAGGGGCAACGCCACAAGAAATAATGTCAGCGGATAAATTATCAGCGTCGCGCCCGCCGTTCCGATAAAAATTTTCCAACGGCTCACGAAAAATCTTGCGAAGAAAATCATTGCGGGAACCATCGCGGGCAGCGTGTAAGTCACGTATTTTGTCGCGCACAGCTGGAAGAAAATTATCACCGTCAACGCCCACACGATTAAAAATTTTTCGGGCACGTCGAATTTCGGCAAGCCGCGCAGATTTTTTATCGCAAAGAAAATCAGCAGGATTGACCACGGGAAAAATCCTATCAAAGAAATCAAAGAATAATAATACCAAACGTCCGCTTTCGGATATTCGGAGACCGTTGCCCGCAAAAAATTATGCACGCCCAAAAAATTTTCGAGGAAGTCCGCGCCGTGAATCAAAGTCATCGGCAAATACCAAATCGAAACAATCACCGCGAACAGCAAAAGATTTTTCAAGCGGAAGAGTTTTTTCAAGTGTTGCAAGTCGCCCTGCCAAGCGAGGAAGATTAAAATTATCAAGCCCGGCAAAAAAAATCCTATCGGACCTTTTGTCAAGACAGCCACGCCCGAAGCCGCGAACGCGATTAAATAAAATTTTTCGTTGCCTGCGCGATAGCCCAAATAAAAACTCATCAGCGTGATTGAAAACATCACGAGTAGCGTCATGTCGGTTATCACGGCGTGAGCCAAGTACCAATACTCAAGAGACGTTGCAAGCATTATCGCCGCGACGAATCCGATTTTTTTATCGTAGACTTTCGCGCCGAAAAAGTACGTCAAAAAAAGTCCGAGCGTCGCAAAAATCACGGGGAAGAATCTTGCCGCGAATTCATTCACGCCGAAAAATTTATACGCGATTAAAAGTTCCCAATAAAACA
>CAMVAG010000116.1 GCA_947165405.1 uncultured Selenomonadales bacterium | reverse complement strand
ATTCCTAATTCCTAATTCCTAATTCCTAATTGTCAGAAGGGAGGTGACTGTAAGTGTCAACGTTTGAACGTGTTAAAAAAATCGTCAAAGAGCAGCTTGGAGTCGAAGAGGACGAAATTCAGATGAGCTCAACTTTCGTCGACGACCTCGGCGCAGATTCTCTGGACATAGTCGAATTGATCATGGCGTTCGAAGAGGAATTCAATATCGAAATCCCCGACGAGCAAGCCGAGAAAATCAAGACTGTGGAAGATGTCGTTAAATACATAGACGGAGAAACCAACGCTTGAAAAGCAATGCGTAATTAGCAATGCGTAATGCGCAATGTAACTGACACCATTACGCATTGCGCATTTCGCATTACGAATTGATTTTTGGAGAGGAATGTCCGTGAAACTACCGGAACTTAAAATAGGAAATAAGACAGCAAAAATCCCGATTGTGCAGGGCGGCATGGCAATTCGCCTTTCGACTGCAAGGCTTGCGGCGGCGGTCGCCCAAGAGGGCGGAATCGGGTTAATCGCGGCGTCGGGCATGGCTCATGAAGAATTGCGCTACGAAATAAAATTGGCACGCTCCCTGACCGACGGAATAATCGGGATAAACATCATGGTCGCGGCAAGCGATTTTTTTGGTATCGTTCGCACGGCAATAGCGGCGGGTATCGATTTAATCGTTGCGGGCGCGGGTTTTTCACGCGATATTTTCGGGCTTGGAAAAGAATCCGGCACGCCGATAGTCCCGATAGTTTCCTCTGTCAAGCTGGCGAAAATTTCACAGAAACTCGGAGCGGCGGCGGTCGTCGTCGAAGGCAAAGAGGCAGGCGGGCATCTCGGCACGGATATTTCCGTTCGCGAGCTGATTGAACCGATTCGCGCCGCAGTAAAAATTCCCGTCATTGCGGCGGGCGGCGTCCTCACCGGCAAAGACATTGCCGACGTTTTGCAAATGGGCGCAAACGGCGTTCAAATGGGCTCACGTTTCGCGGCGAGTCTTGAAGCAAACGGCGCACCGAGCTTGAAAGAATATTACCTTAAGTCTCAACCCGAAGATGTCGTCGTGATTAACAGTCCCGTCGGCTTGCCGGGTCGAGCAGTCAGAACTCCTTTTTCCAAGCGCGTGATGGAAGGGCGCGTTCCTCCAAAAATTTGCGATTCGTGCCTCAAAGCTTGCAAACACAATTTCTGTATCGTCCGCGCCTTAACACGAGCGCAACAAGGCGACTTGGAAACGGGCTTGGTCTTCACCGGCGAATACATGCCGCGAATCAAAGAAATTTTGCCCGTCAAAGAAATTATCCGTCGACTGGTCACGGAGGCGGAAGAATTTTATCAAAAATAAAAAAGCCCTCCCCAACTTGCGGGAGGGAAATTTTTTTTCAGCCGAAGAAAAGTTTGAAGACCGATTTAAAATTTTCGTGAGCCGATTGCCAGACGGGTATCAGCGACACGCCCAAAAATAAAATGTAGTTCAGAATCACCGACGCCAAAGATTTTTTCGCGACGGAATAAAATGACAGCAACGCGCACACGCACCAGATTGCCAGTTGCCAAACCTCGACTTGAAGCGCGTCATGATATGCCGAGTAAATCAGCACGCCGGTCGCAAGCAGAATCAAAATTGACAGCACAAGTATCCACTTGAAACGCGTCGTCATGTGAAAAATCCCGTTGCCGTTTTCGTCCTTGACTTCGTCGAGCGAACTGACATCAAACCTTGCGTCGCCCTCGCGGTAATCGTTTTGCGCGGGAGTTTTCGCGTCTTCTTTGTCGTCCATAAACACCGCCCCTTTTTGAAATAATTTTAAAATGACGCCCGCACGTTGTCAATTGGCAGCCCTCTTCTTTGTCAAAGAGTGGGCACGCAGAACCGGCTGTCGAAGCTTGAATTCCTCACTTCAATTGAACGAATCATGAATTTTATTTTTTAATCTACTTTCTTTGCATGCCCAAAGAAAGTAGCAAAGAAAGGGCACCTCGCAGGGGCGTTCATCCGGCTGTAAAAACATCCTGTTTTTAACGCCGGCGGCCGTCGTCCGTGACGGCCGGGTTTTCTCTTCCCGCTGCTTTGGAGTTAAGGAGATGATTTATTTGGATTCACCGCAAGACGAACTTAAAAATATTTTGGCGGCGATAAACTTTCGCGACAGTGAAAAATTTTTTGCCCGCGTCGACTTGAAGACGTTGGAGGATGTCGGCTACGACGAGGCGACCGATGTCCTCGCCAAGAACTGCGCGAAGTTCCACGAGCTTTATCCCAAAGATTTGTTTTTCAAATTCGGGTCGAGGATTTTGCGGCTTTACAATGAAAAATTTCGCGGCGTGCATCTCGGCTTGATTAACAAGGTCATTGCCGCCTACTTCGACGGATCTTTCAAGGACGCAAAAAATTTTTCCTCGACGCCGATTAAATTTCTTGCCGCCGAACTCGACAGGTTGCTTAAGGCTGTTCATGCTGACTTCGGCGAAGAAAAAATTTCGGGCGACAAGGCGACGCTTGCGGTTAAGATGGTCGGCGACGCCTCAAGCTACGGCAGGATGATTGACACTTTGAATTTCGTTTTGGAATTCGACAGGCGCGGCGAAGAGTGGCGACTCAACAAAATTAAAAACGTCGAGGAACTTGTCCCGCCGATTCTGGACATTGCAGAAAGATATTGGCCGGCCTCGTGGGATTTGGGAATAAAGCTTTGAATCATTAAAGTTCGTTAAAAAATTTTCGGAAGGCGATTAAAATAGTCGTATCGTCTTTATTTTTTCATGCGTTTATGTTAAGCTGTCGAAAATATTTTCCGACGTCAGCAGGAAAATCAGCAGGGAGAATTTTTTAATGGGCATGAGCAACGATAAAAATCTTGGGAAGCGTCGTCGTCTTTTGGCTGTCGCGACAGTTTTCGGTTTGAGCGCGGTGACGGGACAAGTTTCTTCGGCGGAGTCGAATGAAGATTTTTCGTCGGAAAGTTTTCACGTTTCGAGCACAAATGCCGTCGTCGCACCCGGTCAAAATATTTTTTTGTCGGAAGAAGGAGCGGCCGCCGTTATCGTTGACGGTTCCGAAAATTTAATCGTCATTCCGCGCGGCATGGCAATCACTTCAAGCGGGCAATTCGGCAGAGGCATTTTGATTTCCTCCGGGCAAGGACACACTCTCAACGTCGACGGCAACGTTTATGCGGCGGGCAATGGTGTCGAATTTAATTTCGGCGGCGAAGGCTTGAGCGGCGCGCTTGTCAACAATTTCAACTTGTCGGGAATCCTCGCGGGCGGCAACTGCGCAATTTATATCGGAGAAAATTCTTTCGTCAGGAACATCAACATTAACGACGGCGCAGAAATTTTCGGCAACATCATTTCAAATTGGTCGGCTCTCGATTCGGGCAACTATCTTCCCGAACGCGTGACGAATCTCAACGTGAACACGAACTTTGCATTTGACGGAAACATTTCGGGCGCGGAAAGTATCAAGTTGCACATAAGAAACGGCGCAATGAAATTTTCGGGCACGGCTGAAGTCTTGAGCGTCGATGTCGGACTCGGCGCAAAACTTTTCGGCGGAACTTTCAACTTGCACAATGTCGGAGAGGCTGCGGGCACTTTTATCAATCACGGAACGATTGGCGCGGCTTCGCCCGATACGAATTTAATCATCAACGGCGATTTGATTTCCGACGGCGTTTTGCAAAAGGTCAGCGGAGGCTCGGCGGGTTCGATTATCGTCAAAGGTGTTGCGAATGTCGAAGGCTCAACCGTCACGACCGACAGCTTGTTGCCGAATGAAACTGCCACCGTTTTGGTCGCCGAATCAATCACGGGCAACATCAAAAATAACAAAAATAATCCCGTCCCGATTTCCGCAATGCTCACTGCCACAGGCGAAATCGTCGGGAATACTTTGACCGTCACGACGCACGAGGCGAACAACACTTTTGCATTTGATTTCAAAGAAGCGGAAACCTTCGGCGCAATGAATAAAATGTTTGAAAAGCTCGAAGACAAAAAGCAGCAAGACGAAATGCGAAAATTTTATAACCTCGCGCCGCCCGAAGCCAAACGCACTTTGGAGGAAATAGGTTCGAATGACGCCGCGCAGATTATGAGTGTCGCTCAACAGAGCACCGCCGTCGACAGCATGATTTCCTCGCGTGTCTCGAAAGTCTTCGCGCCGGATTTCGTCGACGTGAATATTCATCCCATGAAGCTCGCCGACGGTGAAGACGATTCGCCCGAAATGTCGATTAAAGTTGAAGTTCCCTCTTCGCAAGAAAATAATCTTTGGCTCAACTACATGAAGAACTGGGGAAGCCTGCGCGGCGGCACGGATTATCACGGCAGCGTGATTGTCGGCGGCTATGACAGACCCTTTGGAAGGAATTTTCGTGCGGGAATTTTCGCGACGTACGGGACAATCGGTTACGGAGCAAAATCTTCGCGGGCGACGGTCTACGATACTCGGCTCGGTCTCTACGCCGGCTGGCACAATCGCCAAAGCGACGTTTATTTTTATGTCAACGGCGGGCAACTTCGAAACTCTTTGCACAGAGGAATTTCTTCGCTCGGTCTCACGACAAGAGCCAATTACAAAAGCCGTATCATTGAAATCGGCGGCGAATACAAATACAATCTCACGCCGAAGAAAGCTTGGAACATCAGCCCGTTTGTAAATTTTCAAGCTTCGCATCTCAAGCAGAATTCCTATCACGAACACGGCGCGGGCATTTACAATCAGCACGTCGAATCAAACAGCAACACATACTTTGCGGCGCAGACGGGAATTGACTTCAAACGCTACTATCAAACGGGAATGTTCGGGTTCAGGTTCGGCGTCAAGCACGGCTTCACGGGCGCAGACCCCGATTTGAGAATCAGCTACGAGGGCGACGGCTCAAGCAACTACAGACTCCGCAACGAGCGCGACAAAACTCATTTCGTGTTCAGCGTGCGCGGCGAAAGTGAATTTGCACGCGGCTGGTTTGTCGGCGGCGAGGCTGAACTTCAACGCGGAAAAAATGACAAAGACGTTACGGCGTCAATCATGTTGAGGAGGACTTGGTAGTTTTTTTCATACTTTCTTTGTCGGCGTCAAATTCTAACCACTAATCACTAACCACTAAAGAGGAGGACTTGGTAAATGGGAGATATTGCAAAAATTTTTATCGTGGAGGATGAGCGACCGATAGCAAGGCTTTTGCAGTTGACGCTTGAACGCGAAGGCTTCAAGACGGCGACAGAATCAAACGGGCGGCGAGCTTACGAACGAATCCTTCAAGAGAAATGTGATTTGGTTTTGTTGGATGTCATGTTGCCCGAAATGGACGGCATGGAAATTTGTAAGCGCGTGCGTGAAGTGAGCGACGTTCCGATTATCATGTTGACGGCGCGTGATGAAATTCGCGACAAAGTCGAGGGCTTGGATTTGGGCGCGGATGATTACATGACGAAACCTTTTGCTGCCGAAGAACTTTTGGCGAGGATTCGCGGCGCACTTCGTCGACACAATGAACGCCTTCGCAAAGCTGAAGAAACTCGTTACGTCGTCAAAAACATGATTCTCTATCCCGAACGCTACGAGGTCACCGTCAAGGGCGAACACGTCGAACTTACCCACAAAGAATATGAGCTGTTGAAATATCTTGTCGAAAACAAACGCAACGTCTTGAGCCGCGACCAAATTCTTCAAACCGTTTGGGGCTATGATTATATCGGCGACACAAATGTCGTTGACGTTTACATAAGCTATCTGCGTTCGAAGATTGATGACAAATTCGGCGAGAAATATATTTACACGACCAGAGGCGTCGGCTATGCAATTAAAGATTAAAGCCGGTGGCGCGGCAGAAAAATTTTTGCGCCAACAACGATTTGTAAACGACGTGTCTCACGAGCTGCGCACGCCCTTGACGATAATTCGCGGCTATGTCGATTTGCTTGAAAGTTGCGGCGCGGACGACCCCGACCTTTTCAAAGAGGCAGTCTCGTCGATAAAAAAATCTGCGCAGAACATGCAAAGCTTGATTGAAAGTTTGTTGTTCCTCGCCCGCGCAGATCAAGGACATCAGCCGCTCAACAAAATCCCCGTCGACTTGGACGACCTGCTGAAAAAATTCGTGGAAGATTATCCTTCGTCGCGTGTGCAAATCACCAAGCTCACGCCCTGCAGAATTTTGGCTGACGCAGAATTTTTAAAGAAAATGTTTGCCGCCTTCCTCGAAAATGCTTTGCGTTTCAGCCCGCCCGATACCGTCGTTAAAGTTGAGTTGACATCTTCCGGCGACGAGGCAACGTTGAAATTTATCGACAAGGGCATCGGCATTTCGAAAGAAGATTGCGCAAAAATTTTCGACAGATTCTATCGCACGGACAAAGCCCGCACAAAACTTAGCGAAAGTGAAAATTCTGTCGGGCTGGGCTTATCGGTTGCAAAGTGGATAGCCGACCGCCACGACATTGAAATAAAAGTCAAAAGCAAGCCCGGCGAGGGTTCGACTTTCAAATTGATAATCCCGACGATTTAAAATTGCCTTCCGATTTACGGAGGGCAAAATTTTTTTTCCTGAAAGGATTTATCCCCGCCGCGCCGAATATTTTTTTCAAAACCTACGGCAAGAGCGGAAGGAGCTGTTAAGTCATGGTAACATTCAACATCAGAGGCAAAAACATCGAAATCACACCGCCGCTGCGCGAGTACGTCGAGAAGCGCGTCGGCAAAATCACCAAGTACTTCGATAACATGGACGAAATTTCTGTTTTACTTTCGGTCGAAAAGGACAGGCAGATTGTCGAAGTCACGGCGGAAGTTCGCGGCGTAATCTTTCGCGGGCAAGAGTCGAACGTTGACATGTACACTTCGATTGACTTGGTCGTTGAAAAGTTGGAGCGTCAAATCCATAAGCAAAAGACAAAACTTGAAAGACGTTTCCGCAACGGCGGCATGAGGGCGGAAGCTTTTGCCGAATCGAAAGTGCAAGTCGAACGCGAGGACGAAGGCGAATATCCCGTTGTCAAAACAAAACATTTCGTCGTGAAACCAATGGACGTGCAAGAGGCAATCATGCAGATGAATTTGCTCAATCACACGTTCTTTGTCTTCCGCGATGCACAAACCGAACAAATTTGCGTCGTCTATAAACGCCACGCCGGAGCCTACGG
>CAMVAG010000115.1 GCA_947165405.1 uncultured Selenomonadales bacterium | reverse complement strand
TTATGCGCGATGTTGAAGCCGACGAAGACCTTGCCAAAAGATTCGGCACCGTCGCTAACCGCATCGCCCTTGCCAACGATACCTTGAGCGAAGCTGAAGTTAAATCTCGTGCGGCTAATGAACTCGGCTACAAAGTCACGGCAACGCAACTTGAGATTGCCGCCGCCGAAGCCGAACTGCTCGACCACGAAGAGCTCGAACAGGTTGCAGGCGGAGTGCCCATAGCCATAAAACCCACCAAATGCACAAGCCGCTATGCACGTGGCGAAATTCCTTTTTGCTGGGGCATAAACGAAGGTTGCTATTTACCCTTGTGTAAATAATCGCGGACGGAGGACACCATGTATTACAAGCTTGCGGAGCCGTTCGCGTTTCGGGGCTTTAAGCGGTTGCCGTATGCGGTGCGTGCCGAGCGCGGTGAACACGTTGACGACGAGCCGATTTTTTTCGACAAGCCGACGTTTTTGGAGTTGTTGCACTGCGACGGCGAACACGACATCTGCGACCTGTCCGACGACGTGCGCGAAGTTTTTGACGACATGATTAACGCGGGCGTGCTCATCAAGTCCGACAATCCGCTTGAGCCGCCGAAGTCTTATCAACGCTACAAAATTTTTCCGTGCCGCTACGTCGACAAGGTGCAATGGTCAATCACGGGCAAGTGCAACTTCCGCTGTCGTCACTGTTTGGTTTCCGCGCCCGACAATCGTCATACGCAACCGACGCTTGAGCAATGTTTGTTCACGGTCAGCGAGCTTGAACGTTGCGGGATTCGCAAGGTCGACATCACGGGCGGCGAACCTTTTATCCGCGACGATTGGACAAAAATTTTCGACGCACTTGCCGCCGCGCAAATAAAAATCGGAATCGTCTTCACCAACGCGAGCTTGCTTGATAATCATGTGCTTGACGTGTTGGAAAAAAATAATCAGCACCCGACGTTCCAACTAAGCTTCGACGGCTTGGGGTATCATGATTGGTTGCGCGGTGTCAAAGGTTCCGAGCAACAGGCGATTGACGGCTTTAAACTTTTGCAACAAAGAAACTTTCGGGCTACGGCGTCAATGTGCTTGCATAAACTCAACCGCGATTCATTACGTCCGACGGCAAATTTTTTGGCAAAGCTTGGAGTTGCCGTGTTAATGGTCAGCACGCCGCAGGAGCTTGGTATTTGGAAACGATATTCGCAAGAGTACGCGCTCACGTTCGACGAAGCTTGGGAAATTTACCGCGAATACATTCCGCAGTGGTACGCCGACGGCACGCCGCTTGACATCCACTTGGAAGGATTTTTTTCCTGCCGACGCGAAAACCCTCGCAATTACGAAATTCCTTTCCTGCAAAAAATTTCCGCCGGCGCAGATTGGTCGAAGATAGCGGCTTGCGGTAGCATTCAACACAGTATTTTTATCGGACCGGAAGGGCGCGTTGTCCCGTGCATGGGTTTTTCCGATACGGTCATTGCCGACAAGTTCCCCGCGATTTTCGAGCACACGTTGCCTGAAGCTTTGGAAGATAAATTTTATCGCGGCGTGTTGGAAATAAAAATGGCGGATTATCTTAAAGCGCAACCGCAATGTTCCGCTTGTCCGCATTTGAATAGTTGCGGAGGCGGTTGTCTGTTGGACGGAATCACGGACGCGGGCGACTTGCTTGTCCCCGAAGAGCGCGTTTGCCGTTTCCAAAAAAATATCGGCGCGGCGACTGTTAAAGAAGTTGCAGACACCGCCCTTGCAAAATATTTTTATTGAACAGAGTTTTATTGATTAACAGTGGTGAAAAACTTTGACAGGATTTTACGGCTATCTCGAAAGCGTCATGCCCCTCAAACGGATTTTAATTTCGCTGGCAGTCGGCATGGTCTCATTGTTTATCGTACTTATTTCGGGGCTGACAAGCGATTTTGTTCGTTCGGAAACGGTTGCCTCGCGCGCATTTTCTGCCTTTTCTTTTACGAGCTTGGTGACGTTTATTTTTTTGATGTGTTGCGAGGAATATGCGATTTTCAAAACCAAACGTGAGCTTGAACATTTCGTCGACGACGCGCAGGTTGCAGAGACCGACGAAAACTTTGACAGGAAAGAATATCTTCACGAAGAGGAGGAGCCTGCGCCTGTGGAAGTGGAAATGCCGGATAACAGTTTCCGCCCGATGGATTTTGCCAACTTTTCTCATCAACAATAATTTTTAGCGGGCGCGAGGGACGGTGAATCAACTGTGGAAAATGACGCGAAGACAAAAGACATGACGGCTTTGTGGCTCAAATATCGGGAAACAAAAACCGTAGAGCTTCGAAACGAAATCGCCGAACATTATCTGCCGCTCGTCAGAATTGTTTGCGGGCGTTTGGCAGTCAGCTTGCCGCCGCACCTCGACAAAGACGACCTTTTGAGCAGCGGCTTTTTCGGCTTGCTTGACGCGATTGACCGTTTCGACATCACGCGAAACATAAAATTTGAAACTTATGCGGGCGTGAGGATTCGCGGTGCCATGATTGATTATCTTCGCTCGAAAGATTGGATACCCGTTTCCATGCGCCAGAGGATTCGCAAATACGAGCAGACTGTTTGTCGTTTGGAAAATGAATTGGGGCGGGCGGCGACCGATGAAGAATTGGCGGAGGCTTTGGAAATTTCGATTGAGGATCTTCAAACGCTCGTCAATCAATGCAATTCGGCGACGATTATTCCCATGGAGGATTATCTCAAAACGGACGCAAGCGAGGCAGTCGACAACAACCCCGCAAATTCGACGGAGCTTTTTGAGATTCGGGAGACGCTTGCCAAAGCTATCGAACGTCTTCCCGAACGAGAACGAATCGTCGTATCGCTCTATTATTACGAGGAAATGACGCTTAAAGAAATCAGCATGGTTTTGCACTTGACGGAGGCGCGAATTTCGCAACTGCACACGAAAGCGATTTTCAGAATGCGCGGCTATTTGGCGCAAAGCAAAGAAGACTTACTTTAAATTAGGAATTAGGAATTAGGAATTAGGAATGATTACCGAATTTAATTCCCAATTCCAAATTCCAAATTCCCAATTGATAGAAAGGAGGACGCGGGATGAGTGAAAATGAAAATCTGATAGTGGGCGGCCCGTCATCGGGATACAAATATGAATTCAAATCGGACGGCGTCTATTTGACGGTTTATCCCAATGTGGACGGCGAACGCCTTTTTGAGCTGTCGGATATGCGCCAAATTCTGCGTGACTGTAAAGTTTTGGATTATGATGTGGGTATCCTTTCGCGAACAATGCGCGAGGCAAACGGACGCCCGCAAAAAATCGCCGAGCCCGTGTCAATCACGGCGGAACAATTACAAGCGGTCTTTCAAGGCGAAAAAATATTCACGGGCGAGGAAGCCGAACCTTACGCTCGAATAATCGTCGAAATGACACGCGACAGAATGAAGGCAACGATAAAATACGACACGCGGGAAGGTGCGCGCCTGCCGACAAAAGAAATGGTTCTGGAGGCTCTGAACGCGGCGGGAGTAGTCTACGGCATTTCGGAAGGCGCAATCGAAACGGGTATCCGAAGCTTGACGCCTTTTGTTTGCGCGGAAGGTCTTGCCCCGATTCCCGGTGAAAATGCTTATATCGACAGAAAATTTAATTTGGGCACGCAAGGCAAGCCGACCCTCGACGAATACGGTAAAGCCGATTACAAAGACTTGAATCTTTTTGTTTTGGCAAAAGAAAATCAGACTTTGGCAATTCGCGTTCCGCAAACGAAAGGCACGCCCGGCAGAAATATTTTGGGTGCGGAAGTCCCCGCTCAAAACGGAAGACCTTGCCCCATGCCCGAAGGTAAAAATACCAAAGTCGTCGGCGAACACCGCTTGATAGCCACCGTCAACGGTCAAATCGTCGACAAGGGCTCGCGCATAAACGTCGACCCGCGCCTTGAGATAAAAGGCGGCGTAGGTGTCTCGACGGGCGATATTGAATTCGACGGCACGGTTCAAATTCGCGGCGACGTGGAGCAGGGCTTTTCGGTCAAGGCGACGGGCGATATTGAAATTAAAGGCTCGGTCAACGGTGCTTTTGTTCAAGGACGCAACGTCTACATTTCGGGCGGCATCACCGGCGCGGACAGAGCCAAAGTTTATGCGGCAGAAGATGTGCGTACTGCCTTTGCCGAGAATGCATTGATTGAGGCGGGCAAGGATATTTTCATAGCCGATATTGCCTTGCACAGTCAAATTCGTGCCGGCAAGCGTTTGATAATGGAAAGCAAGCACGGGCAGATAACAGGCGGTCACTGTGTTGCCGGCGAGGAAGTTTCCGTGAAGATAATCGGCAATTCCTCGTTCGTCGTCACGAAAGTTTCCGTCGGCGTCGATCCGAATCTGCAGAAAGAATATATTGCTCTGCGCAAATCTTACAAGGAATCAAAGAAACGTTTGACGCATATCACACAGACACTTAACACCTTGTCGAAAATCGACGTGAACAAATTGCCCAAGAGCCGTTTGGAATCTTTAAATGCTTTGACGCGTTCGCAGTTTCCTTTGGCAGGACAGATAAAGCGCGACGAAAAACGCTTGCTTGAAATCGAGGAGCAACTTACAAACATGAAAAACGGCAAAATCCGCGTGAGCGACACAATTTATCCGGGCGTTCGCCTTTCCGTCAACAACATCTTAAAAAGCATTCAATCGGAGTATAAACGCTGCACCATTTCTCTCAACGACGCGGGCGAGGTCGAAGTCGGAACGTATTGATTGGAGGAATTAAAGATGGAACTTGCACCGGTTGGAGTACAAATGACTTATGCCAATGCAAATAACGCGGCTCAAGTTCAGCACGACATGAACAACGCCTCGGCTTTGCAACAGGCTTTTGAGACGGTTCGCGAAAAGGAAGACGCTCAACTCAAACAAAAACAAGTTCGCAACAAAGAAGAGGCGGAAGGGCGTTTAATCAAAGACGACCCCGACCGTCGAAGCAGGCAAGGCGGCTATTATTATCGCAGTCAACAGCGCGAAGAAGAATTTGAAGACGAAGAAGAAAATTACGCCGTCGACCCCAGACGCGGACACTTCTTGGATATTTCTTTGTAAGTCATGATTACCGAATTGATGTTGTTGCTGATTGTGCTCGGCAGCGGAATTGTTTTTATCGCTTGGTCGAACACGCGCAGACGCAAACAAGACGCTTTGGAACGCAGGGAAGTCGAAGATTCGACGGGCAAGCTCAAGCAGGAATTGGAGCGGACTGCCAACGAAATTATCGGGCGCATGGAAAATCACGTCACGCACCTCGAAAGCGTTTTGGAAGAATCCGAACGCAATCGCACGCAACTTGAAGGGCGCGTTTCCGAATTAAAAAAGTTACTCAAGAAAGGCGAAGGTCAATCGGGCGAGATACGCGATTTGCTTGCAAGATTGGATGACGCGGGCGCGGAAGTCACTTCGATGCAACGGAAAATGGATGTCGTCGAACGAAAATTGAATTTGGCAATGACGACGCCGCTTCCGATTCAACAACCCGTTTCCATTCCGCAAATGACTGCGCCGCTTGTCCCGCCGATAATCCCGCAGAACGTTTCGCCGATAACACCGCCGCCGCTTGTGCAACGGAACGCTCCGCCCGCGCCAATCACGCCGATTAAAAATCAATCAGCCGCGCAGATAACGACACCGCCGCCCGAACCGATTAATCCGCTCGGACCAATCACGATGCCGCAAATAACTCGTCCCGCTCAACCCGCGCCGAAAGCTGAAGTTGAAAGCAAAGACTTCGATAAAATTTTGGAAGAATCGATAGCCGAACCCAAGACGGAAAAACCTCCGCAACCTCCGCAGCCGCGAAAGTCAATCGTCTTGTCGCCCGAAAACAAACAGCCCGTGACGGTCGTCGAAGCTGACCCCGTGAAAATCGAGGCAACGCGAAAAAAATTAACTGAAGTTTCGGCAGAGCTGGCAAAAAATTCTTCGGGGAAATCTGACGACAATCAAGCGCAAGCTCTTCAAAAGAAACGGCGCAGTTCGCGTTCCGGGCGCGATGTGAGAAAGGCGGCAGTCGAGGCGATAAAGGCTGCGGAAAAAAGCAACTCAACCGAATCAACACCGCCGCCGAAACCCGAAAAAGAAATTCTGCCCGAACGCCGCGACCTCAAACTTGAAACGACAAACTCGGCGATAATCAAAGAAATGCTTTTGTCGGGCATGTCAATCGAGGACATATCGCGCGAAACGGGATTGGGACGCAACGCGATAGAATTGGTGCAAAGATTAACCCGACGACAACTGGAAAGAAGATAACGAAGCTGCTCATAGAAAAGTGAGCAGAATTTTTTTTGAGAAGAAAATTTCATTGAAGCTGTAAAATAATTCGATTGCACCTCGCCGCGTAAATTTCAAAAATCTGCGCGTTGTAAATCGGCAAGTCAATCACTACTCATAAAAAATTTTCATCCTCAACACTCGGAGGCGTCAACAACTTTATTGAACGATTGAAAATTTTTCGTGAAGCCGTTAAAATATTTTTTGGAGGCGATTAAATGGAACGAGGAACTTGCGGAAAAAATTTAACTTGGACGCTCAACGACGGCACGCTCACAATCAGCGGGCGCGGCGAGATGCAAGATTATAATTTATACGATTACATAACGACTAGGTACGATAAGTGCAATTCAATAAAAAAAGTTATCATTGAAGAAGGCGTCATTTCTATTGGCAAGTGGGCTTTCAGTGATTGCCCGTTGCTTTGTAGGGTTGATATTTCGAATTCAGTCACCTCTATTGGTCGTTCAGCGTTCAGACGTTGTACTTCGCTAACCAATATAAAGCTTCCGGACGGAATTACTTCTATTGGTCGAAGGCTTTTCAGTGGTTGCACCTCGTTGACTAACATAAAAATTCCAGACAGTGTTACTTATATTGGCAAAATGTCTTTTAGCTATTGTAGTAGCTTAATGAGCATAAAAATTCCTAGAGGTATTACTTACATTGACGAATTGCCCTTCGGAGGTTGTACGTCTCTCAAAGAGATTTACTACAAACGCAGCACCAAAATTGATTTGAAATCTTTGACGGTCGGAAACAACGCCAAACTTATTCCGTATGATGAATTTCCGCCCGCCGAAACAAATTGCACCGTCTACAAAAACACAAAGATTAGCCGCGCAGAGAATATCGCGCCGCCCAATACA
>CAMVAG010000114.1 GCA_947165405.1 uncultured Selenomonadales bacterium | reverse complement strand
GTTGCAATGCCAATCCTCATCGCGGCGTTTACGAATTGAGCGTCAAGGCGACAAAAGTTTACGACGAGGCGAGGCGCAAGGTTGCCGAATTCCTCAACGCAAAGTCGATGCAAGAAATTATTTTCACGAAGAACGCAACCGAATCGCTTAACCTTATCGCTTACAGTTACGGCTTGAACAATCTGCGCGGCGGCGACGAAATTTTAATCACGATAGCCGAACACCATTCAAACCTCGTTCCTTGGCAAAGAGTGGCGCAGGCGACGGGCGCGAAGTTGAATTACATTTATCTTGCGGCGGACGGAAATTTATCGGCGGAAGACATTGACAAGAAACTCACGCGGCGCACGAAAATTTTGGCAGTCACACAAATTTCAAACGTGCTCGGTCTCGTCAACGACATAAAAACTTTGGCGGCAAAAGCTCACGAAGTCGGAGCGGTTATCGTCGTCGACGGAGCGCAATCGGTGCCGCACATCCCCGTTGACGTGCAAGACCTCGACGCGGACTTTTTGGCTTTTTCGGGTCACAAAATGTTATCGCCGATGGGAATCGGAGTTCTTTACGGCAAGAAAAAAATTTTGGAGGAAATGCCACCGTTTTTGAGCGGCGGCGACATGATCGAATACGTCGAAGAGCAAACGACGACCTTTGCCGAACTGCCGCAGAAATTCGAGGCGGGCACTCAAAACGTCGGAGGAGCGGCGGGCTTGTCGGCGGCGATTAATTATATTCAACGTGTCGGCTTCGATACGATTGAACGCATTGAAAAAGATTTGACAACTTACGCGCTTGCCGAGCTGAAAAAAATTCCTTACGTCGAGATCTACGGCTGCGAGGCGGAAAACAAAATCGGAATCATTTCTTTCAACATAAAAGACGTTCACCCTCATGACGTTGCGACGATTCTTGACGCTCAAGGCGTGGCGATTCGTGCCGGGCATCATTGCGCCCAGCCGCTTATAAAATATCTCGGACAAAATTCGACGTGCCGGGCAAGTTTTTATTTCTACAACACGCGGCAAGACGTTGAACGCTTAATCGAGGCAATTCAAAAAGTCAGGGGGACAATGCACCTTGCTTGAAAATATTTACACGGAACTTATCGCCGAACACAGCCAAGCCAAAGAAAATCGCAGGCAACTCGAACACGCGACGATTAAAGAGCGCGGACATAATCCCAGTTGCGGCGACGAAATAATTTTGGAATTGGAAGTTTCCGACGGCGTGATAAAAGATGCGGCGTTTAACGGAACGGGTTGCGCCATTTCTCAAGCCTCGACCGATATGATGATTGAACTCATGCGCGGCAAGACCGTCGACGAGGCGCGGCACCTTGCCGAACTTTTTATCAAGATGATTCAAGGCGAAGTCACCGACGACACCGAGCTTGAGGCATTGGACGAGGCGGCGGCTCTGAAAAATATTTCGACAATGCCCGCCCGTGTTAAATGCGCAACGCTTGCTTGGCACACGCTGAGGCAATGCGTAATTCGTAATGCGTAATGCGCAATTAAAAACAAAATCATTACGCATTGCGCATTGCGCATTACTAATTGTTAAAAGGTGGTGATAAACTTGCTTGAAAAACTTCAGAAAGTCGCGGAACATTTCGCTCAAGTCGAAGCGCGCTTGAGTGACCCGTCGGTCGTGGCGGACGTGGAAAAATTCACGGCACTCACTCGCGAACACGCCGCCCTCGAACCGATTGTAAAAAAATTTTCCGACTACAAAAAAATCCTCGCGCAGATTGACGAGGATAAAAATTTGCTTGAAACTTCGACTGACGAGGATTTGAAAATTTTGGCGGCGGAAGAACTTATCGAACTCAAAAATTCCAAAGCCGAACTTGAAACCGAATTGCCGATAATGCTCCTGCCCAAAGACCCCAACGACGATAAAAATGTTGTCATGGAAATTCGCGGCGGCGTGGGCGGCGAGGAGGCTGCACTTTTCGCGGGCGACTTGTTCAGAATGTACACACGCTATGCCGAGCGGCAAGGTTGGCACGTCGATATTGTCTATGCAAATGCCACGACGATTGGCGGCTTTAAGGAAATTTCTTTCACGGTCGAAGGCGCGGGAGCTTTCAGCAAACTCAAATACGAGAGCGGCACCCATCGCGTGCAAAGAGTTCCCGTCACCGAGAGCAGCGGCAGGATTCACACGAGCGCGGTTACAGTTGCCGTCATGCCCGAAGCTGAAGAGGTCGACGTTGTGATTAACCCCGCCGATTTGCGAATCGACACCTACTGCGCGAGCGGTGCCGGCGGTCAATACGTCAACCGAACAGAAACCGCAATCCGAATCACGCACTTGCCGACGGGCATTGTCGTTCAATGTCAAGACGAAAAATCTCAACTCAAGAATAAGGAAAAGGCGATGCGAGTTTTGCGTGCCCGCGTGAAAGATTTGGCTGTCCGCGAACAATCCGAAGCAATCGCCGCCGACAGAAAAAGCCAAGTCGGTTCGGGCGACCGCAGCGAAAAAATCCGCACGTACAATTTTCCTCAAGGGCGCGTGACCGACCACAGAATCAAGTTGACGCTCTATCGAATCGAAGAAATTTTGAACGGCGACCTCGACGATTTTATCAACGCGCTGATAACCGCCGACCGCGCAAAGAAGTTGACGGCATGATTTATATTCACGTGCCCTTCTGCGAAAGGAAATGCAATTACTGCGCGTTCAATTCCAAACGCGGCGACGAGGCGGAAAAAATTTCTTACGTCGAGGCTTTGATTGAGGAAATAAATTTTCGCGGCGACAATTCAAAGGTTGAGACGATTTATTTCGGCGGAGGCACGCCCACGACTTTGACGCTCAATCAGCTTGAAAAAATCCTCTGCGCCGTGAACAAAAATTTTCGCGTCGACGCTCAAGCCGAAATCACAATCGAGGCGAATCCCGGCACCGTTTTATCAATTAGGAATGAGGAATTGGGAATTGGGAATTATTATGGCGCGAAGTCAATTCCTCATTCCTCATTCCTAATTCCTAATTGCTTTTATTTGCGCGGCTTGAAAGTTTTGGGCTTTAATCGATTGAGCTTGGGCGTTCAGAGTTTCGACGACGCGCTTTTAAAAATTTTGGGAAGGATTCACGATTCGCGGACGGCGATTGAAACTATTGCCCTCGCAAAAAATTTTTTTGTCAATGTGAGCCTCGATTTGATGTACGCCTTGCCCTGTCAGACTTTGAATCATCTTCGCCGCGACCTTGAGCTTGTGAAAAATCTTGACGTTCGGCACGTTTCGATTTACGGGCTTGAAATTGAGGAAGGCACGAAATTTTTTGAGCTTGCCCGCGCCGGCAAATTGAACCTTCCCGACGAAAACACCTGCGCCGACATGTACGACCTTATCACGGAAACTTTGCCCGCGCTCGGATTCAATCGCTACGAAATCAGCAACTTCGCCGTGAAAAATTTTGAGAGCCGCCACAATATCGGCTACTGGACTGGGAAAAAATATTTCGGCTTCGGGGCGGGCGCGCACAGCTTCGACGGCAAGCAGAGAACTTCAAACGTTCGCGACGTTGCGACTTACATAAAGAAAAATTTTTCAATCGTCGAGGAAGTCGTCACGCCTCAAGCGGCAATGGAGGAATTTTGTTTTCTCGGCTTGCGCATGACCGAAGGAATTTCCGCACGGACTTTTGAAAAAAATTTCGGCAAAAATATTTTCGACGTGTTCGGCGGCGTCATTGATAAAAATCGTCGGCTCGGCTTGCTTGAAGTTGACGGCGATAAAATTTTTTTGACAGCGCGAGGAATGAGCTTGGGAAATGAAGTCTTCGCGGATTTTTTATTGTGAGGAATGATTGACGCTATGAAAATTTTTATGACGGCGATTGCGTTGGTGTTAGCTTTTTCGTCGACGGCAGGCGCGGCGATTTATCAACAGGGTGTCGTTTATGTGATTTACGACGAGGCGGGCGACCGAGCCGTCACGAACAAGACCGACAAAAATTCAAACGGCGTGCCTGATGTTGTCGAGGACACTGCCACGCAGGTCAACGCCGCCCGCGAAGTTTTCAACGGCGTTTTTAAATTCACCGACCCGCTCAAATGCGAACGTTTCAAAAATGTTTCGTCGATTGAGATTGACATTGAGTCGAAGGCGCGGCTGAATAAATTTCAAGGCATTGCATACAGCAGAGTTCGTAAGTCGAAGCACAACCCGAATGAGCGAACGCTCTTTATCAAAGTCGCAAACACGATCAATCCTCATGCAAGTTCGACGCCGACTCACGAATATTTTCATTTGGTGCAATATGCCTCGACGTATTTTCGGAACAAGTGGTATTTGGAGGGCATGGCTCGCTGGTCTGAAGACGCGGTGATAAAAATCAAAAGGTATCCGAGTGATTGGGATGTCCCCGTCAGATTGAAAAGCAAATTTTCGGAGCGGCAAATCTTTCACGGCAGCTACAACATGGCGGAATTTTTATGGTATCCTTTGGCGGTGAAGATGAAGGACAAAGACAAAATCCCCGACAAGCTGATTGGGAAGTACAAATACGTTGACGGCTCGCGTGTTTTTCAAGACGATGTGATTTACGGCGCGAACGTCATGACAAAAATTTTGCATAAGATGAAAACAAAAGAGTCACTTGCCGCGGCGGAGTTCGGAAGCCTTGACGAGTGGCAAAAGAGCGGGCAACGCGACGAACGGAACAACAAAATCATTTTGAATTGCGTCAGAGAGGTTTATCATGAAAAATTTTAAGACGATAGCGGACGGAGAAATTTTCGGCGCGGCGTATGAAGTCAACAAGTCGAAATTTTTTGCGCATGTTGTGCACGTTGAGACTGAAGAGGCGGCTCGTGACTTCCTGCAGATGATTCGGAAAAAATATTTCGACGCAACGCATAATTGTTCGGCGTGGGTGCTCGGCTCTCGCGGCGACAAACAAAAATCGAACGACGACGGCGAACCCGGAGGCACTGCCGGCAATCCGATTTTGGAGACGATAAAAAAGAACGACCTCACGAATTGCGCGGTTGTCGTCACGCGATATTTCGGCGGAATAAAACTCGGCGCGGGCGGTTTGATTCGCGCTTATTCACATACGGCGGCAATCGGCATTGCAAATTCAAAAATCGTTTGCATGACGACCTTCCGAAAAATTTCTTTGACGCTCGAATACAATTTCTTGGCGACGGTCGAAAATTATCTGCGCAACAAAAAAATCCGCGTCCTCAACACCGATTATGCCGATGTCGTGACGACGGAGGTTTTGCTTTTGCCGGAGCAGGTCGAAAAATTTTTGATTGAGCTGAACGACTTGACCGCCGCGAATTTTTTACACGAGGAGCTTGGAGAAATTCTTATTCCCATTGAAGTTTAAAATTCTTTTTTTTTCGGGCGGTCTTAAAATAAAAGGGTGAATTTGCCTTTTGAAGTGACTTCCGCGCCCAAAGATGAAACTTATACAACGGATGTTCTTTCAAAAGTGCAAAGTTATAAAGCCGGCAATGACTTTATTTCAACAAATACTCTTTGTTATCTCAATAATAATTGTGTTGCTTGCCTTGGCATTGAAAAGATGAAAAAAATTTTATCGATACCGGAGCGTGTCGGTAAATTACAATGTCGACTCTGATTTAGCGTTTAAATTATTTTTGTATTTTAAATCTACTTTTCTTTTGCAGGTGTTTTTAACGCGGGCGGCCGTCATCCGTGACGGCCGGGTTTTCTCTCACCACTGCTTTTCAAATTTTCCAACAGCATCTAAAAACCCCGTCGACATTGGCGGGATTTTTTGTGGAAAAGTCTTTAAAAAATTTTCTGCCAATTCGACAGGAAATTTTTCGCCCGAATAGAATACAAAATTAATTAATAGCAAAACAAAATTCTCAAAAGGAGCGCGTGCATCATGGCAATAAACACTTCCGGCTTCGGTGCCTATGACATTCGCGGCATTTATCCCGAAAGCATAAACCAAGAACTTGCTTATCGTGTCGGCAGAGTTTTTCCCGAAATTTTCAACGCAAAAAAAGTTGCCGTCGGTCATGATATTCGACTTTCGGGTTTGACGCTTTTTGACGCGCTCGCTCGCGGCCTCACAGAGGCGGGTTGTGAAGTTTATGACATCGGGCAATGCGGCACCGAAATGATTTACTTCACGACGGGCTTTCATGATTTCGACGGCGGCATTATGATTACCGCTTCCCACAACCCGAAGGAATACAACGGCATGAAGTTTGTCGGAAAGGGCGTGCGCCCCGTTGCTCCCAAAAGCGGTTTGCTTGCCGTCAAAGCGGCGGTCGAGGATGAAAGTCGCGATTGGTCTTTCCGCAAAGCAACAGGCACCGTCCACAGGATTGACATCTTGTCCGATTATATCAAATGCATTTTGTCTTACGTCGATGTGAAAAATCTCAAACCGTTTAAAGTCGTAATCAACACCGGCAACGGTTCGGCAGGTCCGATTATCAACGAGCTGGAAAAATTTTTGCCTTTCGATATTGTCAAAGTTCATAACAATTCCAACGGCTTCTTCCCCAACGGCGTACCCAATCCCCTGCTCCAAGACGCCCGCGCAGAAACTTCGGCGGCTGTCAAACAAAACGGCGCGGATTGCGGCATTGCCTTTGACGGAGACTTTGACCGTTGTTTTTTGTTTGACGAGGCGGGCGGCTTTATCGAAGGCTATTACATGGTCGGGCTTTTGGCGGAGGCTTTTTGCAAAAAAAATCGCGGCGAAAAAATTATCTATGACCCTCGCGCCATTTGGAATACGATTGACATTGTCGAAAATCTCGGCGGCAAACCGATTATGTGTCGTTCGGGACACGTCTATATAAAAGAGCTCATGCGTGCGGAAAATGCGATTTACGGCGGCGAAATGTCGGCGCATCACTATTTCCGCGATTTTTATTACTGTGACAGCGGCATGATTCCTTGGCTTTTGATTTTGGAACTGCTCGGCAAGACCGATAAAACTTTATCGCAGCTCATGGCGGACAGGATTGCCAAATATCCCGTCAGCGGCGAAATCAACACGAAAGTTTCCGGCGTCGAAAAGGTCAAGGCGATTATGTCAAAGATTGAGGAACTCTACGGCGCACGCGGCATCGTCAGTCACATTGACGGCTTGAGCGTCGATTTTCCCGATTGGCGATTCAATCTGCGCGGCTCACAGACCGAACCTTTTATCCGCCTCAA
>CAMVAG010000113.1 GCA_947165405.1 uncultured Selenomonadales bacterium | reverse complement strand
CTTTCAAAAGAAATCAGCTTAAGAACACATTGACAAGCCGATAACGCCCGCGATTAATCCGACCGTCCAGAAGACGAAGACAACTTTAACTTCCGACCAGCCGCCGAGCTCGAAATGATGATGCAGAGGACTCATGCGGAAAATTCTCTTGCCCGTCGTCTGAAACGAAATGACTTGCAGGATAACCGACAAAGCCTCACACACGAACACGAAGCCGATAACCGCCAACAAAATTTCCGTGCGCGTGAGGATACCGACCGCCGCAAACGCTCCGCCCAAAGCAAGTGAGCCCGTGTCGCCCATGAAAACTTTCGCGGGGTGGAAGTTGAATTTCAAAAAGCCAATGCAAGCACCGACAATCGCCGCGCAGAAAATTGCAAGCTCCTCGTGACCTGTCAGCAAGCAAATCACCGCGTAGCAACTCGCCGCTATCGCCATGCAACCCGAAGCCAAACCGTCAAGCCCGTCAGTCAAGTTCACCGCGTTTGACGCCCCGACCATTACGAATAACATGAACGGCAAATATAAATTCCCGGCGTCAATCGTCACGTCGACTATCGGCAGCCAAATCGTCGGTTTGAAGTCAAACAAAAGTTCGTTCGCAACAAAAGTTGTGACGACCGCGATTATAATTTGTCCGAGAAGTTTGTAGCGGGCAAGCAGCCCCTGATTGTGTTTGCGGACGACTTTCAAATAATCGTCGATAAAGCCCAAGATAAAATGTCCGAGCAAAATGAACAGCGCGAGGAAAATTTCCGTGTTCCAATCGGCGATAATCAATGTTGCCGCAACGATACCCGTGATTAAAAAAATTCCGCCCATCGTCGGTGTGCCGCTTTTCTTTTGATGACTTTTGGGACCTTCCTCGCGAATGCTCTGCCCGAATTTCAAGCGGTGCAAAATCGGAATGCAAATCGGCGCAAGCATAATTACAACGCCCGCCGCGATTGCTCCCGCGATTAAAATTTTTTCCATAGTTTCCTCAAATCAGCTCGATAATTTTTTCCATGTGCATGACGTGCGAAGCCTTGAACAAAATCGTATCGCCGTCGTGAACAAGCTCAAGAATTTTTTTCGCGGCATCCTCGTGCGTGTCGAAGGTGTAAACATTTTTCAAGCCGGCGTCACGCGCTCCCGCCGCAATGAATTTTCCAAGCTCGCCCAAAGTTATCAGCGTGTCGAATTTATGTTCAACAAGCTCCTCGCCGATTTCGCGATGAACTTTCTCGGAAATTTCTCCAAGCTCCAACATGTCGCCCAAAACCGCAATAAGCCGCCCGTTATAAACTTCAGAGGTCGTTCGAATCGCCGCACGCATTGAGGCAGGGCTTGCGTTGTAGGCGTCATTGATAATCGTCAAGCCGTCGCGTCGAATCACCTCGTAGCGCATCTTCGTCGTCGTCAAAGTCGAAAAGCCGCGTTGAACTTCGGGAACGGTCAACCCGACAGCATAACCTGCCGCAATCGCTCCAAGCGCATTTGAGACGTTGTGGCGACCGAGCATCGGGATTTCAAAATTATATTCCTTGCCGTGAAAGTTCAAAGTAAATTCCGTCGACACGCTGCCGATTAAAATATTCTTCGCAACAAAATCAGCCGCGCCCTCTTCCAAAGAATAAGTCAAAATTTTTACGCCCTCGCGAACGATATTTTTCATCTGCAACGTGTGAGGATTATCCGCGTTCAAAATAATCGTGCCGCCGCTCTTAATTGCCTCGACAAGTTCGCCCTTTGCCTTCGCGATATTTTCAATCGAACCCAAAAGTTCAATGTGAGCCTCGCTGACGTTCGTGATAATTCCAATCGTCGGCTTAACGACTTCGGCAAGAGATTCAATCTGACCGAGCCCGCGCATACCGATTTCGACAACCGCCGCCTGATGTTTCTCGTTGAGTTCAAGCAAAGTCATCGGGACGCCGATTTCGTTGTTGAAGTTGCCGGAAGTCTTGAGCACGTGACCCCAGCCGTTGAGCGCGGCAGCCGTCAAATCTTTTGTGGTGGTCTTGCCGTTGGAGCCGGTGACCGCGACAATCGGAATATCGAAACGTTCACGCCACGCGCCCGCAATTTGCCGATAAGCTTCCAAAGTGTCCTCGACTTTCAAAACGACGCCTTCGGGGATTCTCTTGGCGGTCTTGCTCACGAGGACTGCCGTTGCACCTTTTTTGAAAGCGTCCCTTGTAAAAGATTCGCCGTTGCTGTTTTCGCCTTTGAGCGCGACGAACAACATGCCTTCAGAAATTCTGCGGCTGTCGGTCGAAACGCCTTCAAAAAAAATATCGGCATCAGAATTTGCCTCTGCGCCCGTGACTTGCACAATTTCTTTCAAGCTTAATTTATCCATTTGAATTAACCTCCGTAATTGCTTCTTTGGCAACTTCTCTGTCGTCGAAGTGAATCGTTTTATCTTTGAGAATTTGATAAGTCTCGTGACCTTTGCCCAAAATCAAAACAAAATCGCCGGCTTGGGCAAGTTCAATCGCTCGGAAAATCGCGGCGCGTCTGTCGGTGATTCGTTCGTGAATTTTATCGCCGATACCGATTTCAATCTCGTCCAAAATTTTTTCGGGGTCTTCGGTGCGCGGGTTGTCGGAAGTGGCAATGACGATATCGGAAAGCGCGGCGGCAAGCTTGCCCATAATCGGTCGCTTCGAATTGTCGCGGTCGCCTCCGCAGCCGAACACCGTTATGATTTTTCCTTTGACAATTTGCCGCGCCGTCTCCAAAACATTTTTGACGCCGTCGGGCGTGTGCGCGTAGTCGACGATAACTTCAAAGGGCGCGTCGGAAAAAATCCTCTCGAATCGTCCCGGCACGCTTTTAAAATTTTCCAAAGCTCGTTTGATTACATCGGGGCGAATATTTTCAGCCGTCGCCGCGCCGAACGCAGCCAAGACGTTGTAAACATTGAACAAGCCCGTGATATTTAAAGCAATGTGGAATGAGGAATTAGGAATGAGGAATTTGTTTTTAATTACGCATTGCGCATTACGCATTTCGCATTGCACTTCATCGGCTCGCAAGTCGGCAGGATTTTTCAAGCCGTAAGTAATCGTCTTGCAGCGGCAGTGTCGAAGAATTTCTTTACCAGCCTCGTCGTCGACGTTGACTATCGCCGTTTTATTTTGCTTGCGACCGTGCCTCGACACCATGTCAAAAAGTTTCGTCTTCGCCCGCAAATAATTTTCCATTGTCCCGTGAAAGTCCAAATGGTCTTGCGTGAGGTTCGTGAAAATCGCCGTGTCGAATTCGACGCCTGCAACTCGGTTTTCGGCAAGCGCGTGGCTTGAAACTTCCATGACGACGACTTGAATTTTTTTATCGCGCATTTTCGCCAAGAGGTGTTGCAAGTCGATAACGTTTGGCGTGGTGTTTCGGACGGGAAAAGTTTCCTCGCCGATAAGAATTTGAATCGTGCCGATAAGCCCGACGCTCAAGCCCGCGCCTTTGAAAATTTCTCGGAGCAGATAAGTCGTCGTGGTCTTGCCGTTGGTGCCGGTGATTCCGATAACACGCATCGCCCGCGAAGGATAATCGTAAAAATAAGGAACGATGACCGCAAGCGCGTTGAGCATGTCGGGAACGATAAGTGCCGAAATATTTTCGGGCGGCATGAAATTTTTTCGCGTCGTGAGAATTGCGACCGCGCCCCTCGAAACTGCTTGCGGAATAAAATTATGACCGTCAACGTGTGCGCCGTCCATGCACACGAATAAATTTTTCGCCTCGACCTTGCGCGAATCGTGCTCAATGCCGCCGATTGAAACATCTTCGCCGATAATTTTGCTGTCGGGAATGAGCAACGCAAGTTCGCTAAGTTTTTTTGTCAAGGTCTCGCCTCCCTCCTGTTTGCCGCCAATTATAATTGAACTTTGTATGAAAAAACAATGCCGCCGAAAAATTTTTATCAGAAAGAATTCAAGACGCCGTCCAAACCCTCGCGCCGATAAATTTCTTTGCAGCGTTGCAAATTCTGCTGAATAAAATTATCCAAAGCCCGCATGCTCAAAATTTCAACGGCGGCTCGGTCGTCGGTCAAAATGTTTTCGCCAAGCGCGGGCGTCGTCCATGTGTCGGCAATGTGAATCATCAGCCGCGATAATTTTTCGTCGGAAAGATTTTCTGCGCGGGCGTGAAGTTCGTTTAAAATTTTGTCGTCCTCCGCCGCAAATAAAATTCTGTTTGTGACGCCGCTCGCGTCGACAATCTTCAACGCCGAAAAATTTTTCCCAATCGTGTCAATCAAATACTCGTTGATATTTCCCGCGCCGCTTGCCCGCATGTTCATGTTCACGACCATCACGCCGCCCGGCTTCAAATGATTTTTGACCAGCGAAAAAAATTCCATCGAGCTCATTTGGAACGGCGGAGAAATATCTTGGAAGGCGTCGACCAAAATCACGTCGTAAAAATTTTCGTCGGCTTGCAGGAAGGCGCGCCCGTCATAAGTCACGACCTCGACCTCTTCGGGCAAGGCGAAATATTTTTTTGCAAGCGAGGTAATCTTTTCGTCAATCTCAACGCCGACAATCTGCGACTTCGGAAAATATTTTCGGCATTGTTCGGCGAAGGTGCCCATGCCCATTCCAAGAATCAAAATTTTTTTGCCGTCGGTTAAAAGCGGAGCAGCCAGCGCGTAATCGTAATACATGCCGGTCAAGCCGCCGCCTTTGACCTTGAGCGACTGCACGCCGAACAAAACATTCGTGGAAAAAATAATTTTGTCGGGCGTATCTTTCACTTGCAGGTAGTTGTAAATCGATTCGCCCTCGTACAAAAGATTTTTCTCCCAAAAGGCAAAGTTGTTCGAATTGCCGAGCACGCCGCACAAAATGAAAATCACAACGGCGACCGCGCAGAAAAATTTTTTCACGCCGAGGCTTAAAAAATAAATTATGCCGATAAGCAGGAGGACGCCCGAAAATATCAAAAACGTTACGGCGGTGCCGACGGCGGGTATCGTCACGAAAGTCGGCAGGAAAGTCCCGATAATGCTTCCGATTGTGTTGAAAGCGTTGAGGTTGCCGACGATTTGCCCGTTGTGTTCGAGGTTGTCGGTTGAATATTTCACGAGCGAGGGCGTCACGGTTCCGAGCAAAAACAATGGCGCGACGAAAATCGCCATGCAAGAGAGGAACGCCGCCCAAATTAAAAGGTTCGTGTCGATTGCGACGATTAAAATTCCTGCGAGCGCGAGGATTAAATATTTTCCGAGCACGGGAATTGCTCCAATCCACAGCGCGGCGAAAATCAATCGTCGATAAAGTTTTGCGGGATTCGCGTCGAGGTCAGCGCGGCGACCTCCCCAAACATTTCCGAGAGCCAACGCAATCATTATGGTGCCGATTATGATTGTCCAGACGATTTGCGACGAGCTGAAATACGGCGCGAGCAATCGGGCGGCTCCGAGTTCGACTGCCATTATCGACATGCCCGAAAAAAATTCCGTTGCGTAAAGAAAATTTTTATTTGCCAAAAGCGGCGAGGTTCTTTCCAATTCAATTAACTCCTTTGGAGGTGCAGTGATGATAGTTTTGATTGATTACGGCGTGGGAAATTTGTACAGCGTGGAAAAGGCGGCGGCTTCTGTCGGCGGCGACGTGAAAATTTCAAGTGATGCTGAAGACATTCGCCGCGCAGAAAAAATTATTTTGCCGGGCGTGGGTGCCTTCGGCGACTGCATGAAAAATCTTGAGGCAACCGGTTTGATTCCGACGATTAAGGCTGAAATTTTTTCGGGCAAACCGATTTTGGGAATATGCGTCGGAATGCAGATTTTATTCGCGGGCAGTGAAGAAAGCCCTTGCGTCGACGGCTTGAAAATTTTCGGCGGGCAAGTCAAAAAAATTCGCGCAGGCAATTTGAAAATCCCTCACATGGGCTGGAACTCGGTTTCAATGCGTAATGCGAAATGCGCAATGCGGAATTTGTTCAAAGGAATAAAAAATGATTCGTATTTTTATTTCGTGCACAGCTACCACACAATCCCTGACGACAAAAAAATTATCGCGGCGACGACCAACTACGGCGAGGAGGTCACTGCGGCGATTGAGTTTGAAAATATTTTCGCGACGCAATTCCACCCCGAAAAATCCGGCGATGTCGGCTTGCATGTCCTGAAAAATTTCGTCGAGCTTTGAGGAGGCGGGCGCGTGGCTTATCATGCCTTTTTTCCGCCTGTACAAGGTCAATTCATATTTGATGAAGTTGATAAAACTTTTTTGACGACAGCCTATGCCGTTTCGATTTGCGGCAGTCAAAAACTTGAAGAGACCCTCCGCCGCGATTACATTTCATCAAAGTTACGGCTACGAGGATTTTATCGAGGGTATCAAGCCGACAGTCACGAACGGAAATATTTCTTACGAGGTGGCGAGCGGCGTCTTCAAAAAATTTTGCGAAGCCGCAATGATGAATCCCGCGAGCAATTTCGTTTTCATAATCGACGAGATAAATCGCGGGAACATCTCAAAAATTTTCGGCGAGCTGATAACTTTGATTGAGGAGGACAAGCGCGAGGAATTTTCCGCGACGCTGCCCTGTTCGCAAGAAGAATTCACTGTCCCGAAAAATATTTACATAATCGGCACGATGAACACCGCCGACCGCTCAATCGCTCTGCTTGATACCGCTCTGCGCCGCCGATTGTGCCCGCGCCGAAATCGATAACGTTTTCCGGAACAAAATCATTCCGTTGCTTAGAGAATATTTTTTCGAGGACAGCGAGAAAATTAATGAAGTGTTGCCCGAAGGTTACAAGTTATGCTGACCGTCCGGGAGTATCAAAAAATTTCTGCCGCCGACTGCGAATTTTTCGACGAGTTTATAAAATTTTCAAAGGCCGGCGAATTCATGAGCTTTGGTTGGAATTTTGTTCAGGCGAAAAATTATATCGGAGTGATTCGCTTGCCGAGCGGCTGTCAAATTGAAATTCTGCCGAAGCTTGACGCGCCCGAAGAAAAACTGCGCGGGCTTGTCGTCGAAATATTAATGACATTGAAAGATTTTTCGGACAAAAAATTTCGCAACGCCTCGCTTGACACGGCACGCCTCCCGCTTTACGAAATTTTTATCCGCATTTATCTTGAAATGGTTTCGGATTTAGTCAAGCGCGGGCTGAAGTCGTCATACGTCTTGCGCGAGAACAATCTGAATTTTTTCAAGGGCAAGTTGCTTGTCGGTCAACACCTCCGAAAAAATTTCGCGCACCGTGAAAAAATTTTTTTCGTCAA
>CAMVAG010000112.1 GCA_947165405.1 uncultured Selenomonadales bacterium | reverse complement strand
ACGTTGAAGAGCACAAGAAACTTTTGAAACAAATTTCGGAACTTGAAAAGAACAGCGTCAACTATTTCGACGTGGAGAAAGAATTTTTCCTTATCGATTCTGACAACCTTCACACAATTCAAACGCGGCTTTACGGCTATTCGATTCAAGCGACGGGCATTTACGAAGAAGACAATCTGACCGAAGAGGCTGCTAAAAATTTGGACGGGCGCGGTTGTTATGTTTACGTGGAAGTCAAGAACGGCAAGATTACCATAAAACAGGATATAAACGGTTGCTGGGGCATTTACCTTTTTCGTCACGGCGATTATTTTGCGTTGAGCAATTCTTTCTTCCGCCTGCTCGACCATGTCAAGTATCGCTACCCGCTGACAGTCAACCGCGATTATTGCCATTATTTGATGGTTGAATTCGTAGCAGTTCAATCCTATTCACAAACCGCTGTCAATGAAATTCAATTTGTTGCTCGAAATGCGGTTATACATGCAGATATTTTAAAAAAAAATCTTGAGATTGAGCTGATTGATTACAAAGAACACAGTGTCCCCTTGGATTCGGAAAGAGGTATCAAGATTTTGGATCGTTGGGTTGAGTTTTGGGGGAAATCTGTTTCGTAATCTGGCTCAACGTACAAATCGTATCTCGGCAGATCTGACAGGCGGCTTCGATACTCGGATTCATTTTGTGCCTTTATTAAATTCAGGGATAGATTTAAATCAGATACGAATCAATTCCAAACAGCACGATACAAATCCCGTTATCATAGAAGATTACGCTATCGCCTCTGAAATTGCCGAACATTACGGTTTTAAATTGAATAACCCGCTCCCGACGCCTCAATATCTGTGCTACAGTTTGCAAGATACATGGAATTGCGATTTATATTCCCAGCAGACCGCACGTAATTTGCCAAGCCATTCCAGCAAAAAAGGTATAGACAAGACTTATGCTCTCACAGGGGTTTCCGGCGAAGTATTCCGCGAAACTTGGCATATGCCGCCTCAAAGATTTATAGCCAGAGCATGTGCACCAATCAGAAATTATTCTTCCGCTGCTTTAGCCAAAGAATTAAATCATTCAATACAAACCATGATTAAATCAATTTTTGACACTGTTTGCGATAAATTCCGGATTGAGGATCCGAATTCTGTAGAAATTCCGCAATATCTGTATCATGAAACAAGAAGCAGAAACCATTGCGGCAAAGCAGCTTTAACTGATTATTTGAAAAATGTAATAATGATTGTTCCCGCTTATGACCCCGAAATGCAGACTCTGCAACTTAAATCTTCAAAATGTCCTGATTACAATTTATTGATGATATTGTTGTTTACCAGATATGCGCCCGATTTATTGAATGTTCGCTTTGATAAATTTCATGACCCCATTGACCTTGAAAACCTTATACCGCATGCTCGGGAAATTAACGAACGTTTTCCGCTTGTTAAAAAAGATAAAGAAAATATATCGGGGGGGGCAGCTTCTCTTTACAGCCGCGTGACTTGCAAGCCGAGAAAATTATCAAAAAAGGCAGGAACAATCGCGGTATTCCGAGCGATTTGCCCGCAGCTTGCTTGAAGGCAACATTTGAATCGAGCAGAACTTACGGATTGTTTACCGAGTATTTTGACGAGGAGCTCTATCACTACGCCGCGTCTTTTTATGATACCCATCCCTATAGTGTAAGCCGCAGCAGGCGAATGTACGCAATTGTCGGGGTCACGAAAGTTTTGGAGGACGTTGAGATTAGTCAAAGCAAGCACTCGCTTTATCGGAACGTGGAACGTTTCCTTGAGCAAGATTTTTGCAAAATTCCCGACGAATATGACGCAAAGGCAATCAATAAATTCAAAAACTATTTTACTGCAAGGTTAGACATTAAGTTGATGACAGAAGGCACTGACGATTTTCAAATCGTATCCGTCTCTGACGACAAAGCCAAGTTAGAAAAGCCCGCTTGGTTAAATAAAAATGGTATCGGCTATGTGATTCACTCTTATTTCGGCAATTTGGAAATCGTCGCCAAAGCAACCTCAAGCGGAAAGTGCACGTTAAAACTTAGGGGAACAGATACTCGCAAACCTGAAGATAAATCTAAGCGTATTCCCTATTGGATTGACTACACAAAGCTTATCTTAAACGAGCAGGTTATCTTCGACACGCTCACTCCCGCTTGGCATGACAAACCTTATATTCACAATATGGAAGCCAAAGCCGGCGACGAAATTAAAATACAAGTTGAGTGGCTCCCGCACAGAAGCGACACTTAAACTGCGGAAAATATTTCAACAAAAAAATCCGGCTCATGCGAGTCGGAAATTTTTTTATTCAAAATTTTTTCGTCGTGCGAGCTT
This sequence comes from uncultured Selenomonadales bacterium, assembly GCA_947165405.1. Taxonomy (GTDB): domain Bacteria; phylum Bacillota; class Negativicutes; order Selenomonadales; family Selenomonadaceae; genus Quinella. The sequence goes on along the minus strand of CAMVAG010000112.1, from coordinate 4,911 downwards.
TTTCAATGCGTCGAGAAATTTCTTCAAAAGTTTTGCCGCCCGCCGATTCAACCGCCGCGAGGACAGCTCCTTCAACCAAAGGGCAATCAATTATCTTGACGAGCGGCTTGTCAAAATCTTCCAAAACCATTTCGGTCGTCATGACCGCCGAGCCCATGTCCGGTAAAATTATCACGCCGTCTTCCGAATAAACTTCCTCAATCGCCGCCGAAATTTTTTCGTAGCTCGTGCCCAAACTTCCGTCTTCGAGACCGCCCGCCGCTGCAATCGGAGCTTGAGCCGCCATCATCTTTGAAATTTCTACAACGCCTTCCGCGAGCTTTTGACTGTGCGAAACGATAACAATTCCAACCATGATTTAACTCCGTTGCAAAACTTCAAGCGTCGTTTGCAACATGTACAGCGAGGAAGTTGCGCCGGGGTCTTGGTGTCCGAGACTGCGTTCTTTCAAATAGCTGGCGCGACCTTTCGTGGCGATAATCGTCTTGGTGTATTCGACACCTTCAGCCGCCGCGTCGACACCGTCCTTGAGCGCGTCGAGGAAATTTTTGCCGCCGTCGATTCCGTCCTTGAGAGCTTTGTAAGCGGGGCAGAGTGCGTCAAGCATCGTCTTTTCACCTTCGACAGCCTTGCCGCGCATTTTTATTCCGCCGATTGCCGCCTCGAACGCCGCCGCAAATTCTTCCGCCGTGAGGTTTTTTTTGCCTTTGCAAACGTTGCCTGCCTTCATGAAAGCCGTGCCGTAAAGAGGACCCGACGCGCCTCCGACAGTCGAAACGAGTTGCATGCCGACACCTTTTAAAATCGCGCCGATGTCTTTGTCCGCGAGACCGGGAAGTTTTTCTTCGACGCTTTTAAAACCTCTGGCAAGATTTATGCCGTGGTCGCCGTCGCCGATTTCGTTGTCAAGTTCCGTGAGAAAATCTTTTTCCGCCTCAATCTTCTTTGCAATGGCGGCGATAATTTCCAAAATTTTTTTCGTGTCAATCATATCGTTACCTCTTGAGCGCGGGAGTATCTGCGGGCGCGTCGTAAAGTTTCTTGAGTTCGTCGTCGAGGCGCAACAACGTAATTGAAAAGCCTGCCATTTCAATCGAAGTCATGAAGTTGCCGACCATCGTATCGTAGACTTTGACGCCCGCCTCTTTCAAATAATCCTGCACAAAGTTGTTAATGATGTAAAGTTCCATGAGCGGCGTCGCGCCCATGCCGTTGACCATGACGACGACCTCGCGATTTTTATAATCGATGTCGGCGAGGATTTTGTCGAGAAGAGTTTTGGCGATTTCGTCCGCCGAAGCGATTTTGTCGCGGTGAGTGCCGGGCTCTCCGTGAATGCCGATACCGATTTCAATTTCGTCTTCGGCAAGTTCAAAGCCGGGCTTACCTGCGGCGGGGACGGTGCACGGAGAAATTGCCATGCCCATTGTCCGAACGTTTGCGATAACTTTTTCGGCGACGGCTTTAACTTCCTCAAGTGAGGCACCCGTTTCGGCTTTGGCACCCGCGATTTTGTGCACGAGGATTGTTCCGGCGACGCCGCGCCTGCCCGTCGTGTAGAGGCTGTCTTGAACGGCAACATCATCATTGACGACAACATGGTCGACTTTAATATCTTCGTCACTTGCCATGTCCATTGCCATTTCAAAATTCAAAACGTCGCCCGTGTAATTTTTGACGATACACAAAACGCCCGCGTCGGTCGCAACGGCTTGAATGCCCTCGAAAATTTTATCGGGTGTCGGCGAAGTGAAAACCGCTCCGGCAACCGCGCAGTCCAACATGCCTTCACCGACAAAGCCGCCGTGAGCCGGTTCGTGACCGCTGCCGCCGCCGCTGACCAGTGCAACTTTATTGGCTTTCTTTTGAGCGCGAACGACCACGTTGCCGCCTTCGAGCTTGCGAAGTTTATCGGGCGCAGACTTCACCAGACCGAGAATCATTTGCTCTTCGACTGCCTCGACCGAGTTAATCAACTTCTTCATGCGAATCCCTCCCAAAAAAATTAAAGCTTTGTGGAAAATCTATCACAAAGCTTTTTGGGCGTCAATGGAAATTTCCTTGAAAAATCTTTGAACGTGTGCTATTTTTTGCGGCAGGTTCAGGTGCCGGATTTCTTCCACAAGAAATCAAAAAGCCGTTCGCGAGGCGGCTTCTGAAAGATTAATCTGTATCCACTAATCGGGAGGAAGTCGAAGCATTACCGACGACCTGCCATTAAAATTGTTTTTTTAACAGAAAAAATTTATCACGAACGCGCCGATAAGTCAAGGAGTGATTCAAATGATTGTTTACGCGACACACAAGGGCGGAAAATATTTGCCGCTTGCCGAGAGCTTGAAAATTGATTCGACGACGCCGCGAGGTCTCTACGTGAACTTAACCAATCGATGCAACTGCGATTGCGTCTTCTGCCTGCGACAAAAAAAATCTATGGCTGCAGAGGCGAGCTTGTGGTTGGAGCGCGAGCCGACCGTCGACGAAGTCAAAGCCGAACTTGACAACGCGGCTTGGCAAGTCATCAAGGAAGTTGTCTTTTGCGGCTTCGGTGAACCGACGATAAGATTAGCCGAGCTTACGGAGCTTTTGGCTTACGTGAAAAAAATTCGCCCGCAAATGCCGACGCGCCTCAACACGAACGGCTTGGGCGAACTTTATCACGGGCGAGAGATTGCGGCTGACTTTGAAAATATTTTGGACACGGCGTCAATCAGTCTCAACGCCGCGACTGCCGAAAAATATTTCAAGCTGACCCGCGCCGCCTACGGGATAAAATCTTTCGAGGCGATGTTGACTTTCGCCGAGCACATGAAAAATTTTGTGCCGCATGTCGTTTTGACTGTCGTCGACCACGTCACGCCGCCCGAAGAAATTTCTGCTTGTCAAAAAATTTGCGACGAGCGAGGATTAACTTTGCGCGTCCGACCATACGAAGACTCTTAAAGATTGCTCTTGAAAAATTTTTCAATCTTATCGAACGGAATGGCTTTCATATTGTCGTAGAGGTCAACGTGACTTGCGCCGGGAATAATCAGCAGCTCTTTGTTGTTGCCCGTCAACTTTTTGAAAGCGTCTTCGGAAAAATATCTTGAGTGAGCCTTTTCGCCGTGAATAATCAGCACGGGCGATTCGATTTCGTTAATGTAGCTAAGCAGAGGCATGTTCATGAAGGAAAGCGCGCTTGTCGAGTTCCAGCCCATGTTCGAGTTCAGCGAGCGTTTATGATAGCCGCGCTTGGTTTTATAGTAGGCGTAATAATCTCTGACGAATTGAGGCATTTGCGAAACGTCATCGGGGACGCCGCCCGCCCGTGCATATTCTCCGCTGCGATAATCGATTGTTCTTTGTTCATTGAGTTTGACGCGCGCCGCCTGACGTTCGCGGGCAATGGTCGCCGAATCTTTTTCATAGTCAAAGTAACCGTTGGCAGTGACGCGGCTCATGTCGTACATTGTCGAGGACACGGTCGCTTTGATTCGAGTGTCAATCGCCGCCGCGTTGAGTGCGAAGCCTCCCCAGCCGCAAATGCCGATTATGCCGATTCGATTTGCGTCAACGTTCGGGTGCGTGGAAAGATAATCGACCGCCGCGCAAAAATCTTCCGTGTTGATGTCGGGTGAGGCAACATTTCTTGGCAAGCCGCCGCTTTCGCCGGTGAACGACGGGTCAAAGGCAATCGTCAAAAATCCTCGCGAGGCCATCTCTTGAGCGTAAAGACCGCTTGACTGTTCTTTGACCGCGCCGAAAGGTCCGGCAACCGCAATCGCCGGCAACCTGCCCGAATAATTTTGCGGCTCGTATAAATCGGCGGCAAGTGTCATGCCGTAGCGCGTGACGAACGTAATTTTGTGATGTTTGACTTTGTAATTTCTCGGAAAAACTTTGTCCCATTTCTTTTCGAGCTCAAGATTTTCCGGCTGAACTTTGAGGCTCGGAAATTTTGTTTCGTCGACGGGAATTGATGCCGCGTCCGCCGCAAGAGGCACGCCGATTACTCCGAAACACAAAAAAGTTGCCAAAAATTTTTTAAGCGAATGTTTCATGTCAAGACCTCCAAAAATTTTTTCGCGTTCATTATAAAATTTTCAGTTGCTTATGGAATTTTTGCTTTGCTTGAAACGATATACTCCCGCACCGAAACGGCAATCAGGAATTGGGAATGAGGAATTGGGAATGCCGTCGATAGCGTTGCGATAAAGTTTGACGACCTGCGCGGTGACGGAGGGCGAATACTTTTGCGCCTCAATCCTCAACGCCGCCGCTCCGAAAAATTTTTCGACGTAAGGCAACAAACATAAATCCTTCCCGAAGAAAATATGCCAACGCTTGAATTGGTCGACGCGCAAGGAATGAATCTCGCCCGCCTCGTCTTCCAAAGCGTAATGGCGATTCAACTTGTCGGGCGTCGCGAATTCGTCGTAGTCGGGCAGATACAGCTTGGCAAAGTCGTGGTCGCTTATCATCGATTCGGTTGAGCCGTGAATGATAATTTCAATCGGCAAGGAAGAATTTTCGACGACGCTTCGAACTTGCGCGAAACTCAATTCAAGAGAAGCCGTCGCCTGCACCGCGCCCAAGCGCTGCAAAAATTCTGCGGCAACGGGATTGAACAAGTTAAACGACACGTCGGCATAAATCGGCGCGTCAGTCAAAGTCTTTATCAAATTCAATGTGCCAAGATTTCCGACAAGCACTCCGTCGAAAAGCAATGAGGAATTAGGAATTAGGAATGAGGAATGATTACGCGATTTAATTTCTAATTCCTCATTCCACATTCCTAATTGCAGTTTCAGCTCCGATAACTCTTTGTCCTTTGAAGTGCGGGGCGTCGCCAAAATAATTTTCTTGCCTGCCGTGTGAGTGAACTCGACGGCTTTTTTTATTTCGGCAAGTGTGAAAGGTTTGAGCGGC
>CAMVAG010000111.1 GCA_947165405.1 uncultured Selenomonadales bacterium | reverse complement strand
GACGAGGCAACAGGAACAGCAACGATTAAACTCGACGGCTGGGAAGAAAGTGTTCTGAAAGAGGAGCAACGTCGCAAAGATTTCGTATGTTGGATAAGAAATCGTCAACGAGCATCATGGTCGCTGGCCATTTCTTATGAAAACGAACTAAACGAAAAGAAGACATTCTTTCCGGATTTTCTCATTGTACGTCACAATGAAGATGGTTACATCGTCGATATTTTGGAGCCGCACGATCCAAATCAAAGAGATAACATTGGAAAGGCAAAAGGTTTTGCTGACTATGCAAAGGAAAATCCAATTTCCGGCAGATTGCAACTGATTCGCGAAAAGAAAATACTCGGACAAAAAATTTTCACTCGGTTGGATATGTCTAAAGCTGAAATTTGCGATAGGGTATGCCGTGCTAACAGTAACGGCGAACTCGACAATATCTTTGATTCATTTGGACAAGCTGTGTAACACTCGAAAAAGCATAATGCCTCCATTAGAGGATATGTCAAACTTTATTTTCAAGGATTGTAAAAATCTTTGTCGAAAGCATGCTTAAGCTGCAAACAAAAAAAACGACGCACTCGAACTTGAAAATCCATGCGCCGTTTTTTTTTTGTCATTGGGAAATTGTTAATTAAATGTGAGCCTTATCGCGAATGTACTTGCGCGCTTTTAATGCATACTCGAAAGGATTTGCCTTAGCGGGATCTTGTTCCGCCTCGACGATATACCAGCCGTCGTAGTCGCTTGCGTTGACAATGTCGAAAATCGGAGTGAAGTCAACATCGCCGTCGCCGGGTACCGTGAACATACCGGCGCGCACGCCGTCGAGGAAGCACATATTTTCGGCTTTGACTTTGTCGCGAATCGCAAGGCGAACGTCTTTCAAATGAATGTGACGAATGCGCGGCAAGTACTTCTTGAGAATTGCAAGATAATCTTCGCCGGAGCAAACGAGGTGACCGGTGTCATAGAGAAGCCAAACCAATTCGGGGTCGGTCTCTGCCATAAGTCTATCGATTTCTTCAGCGGTCTGGACGCCCGTGCCCATGTGATGATGATAAGTCATCGTCAAGCCGATTTTCTTCGCGACCGCGCCCAATTTGTTGAGACCTTCCGTCAAAAGTTTCCATTGCTCTTCGGTGTTGTAGGGCTTATCGCGGAAAACAGCCTTGTCGAATTTTCCTTGAATGCTGTTGCCCTGTTCGGCGACGTTGCAGAATTTCGCGCCCATGGCATGAAGAAATTCGCAGTGAGCGATAAAATCTTTTTCGACTTGCTTATAAGGTTGCGTCAAAAGGAATGAGCTGAACCATGCGGAAGCGATTGACATGCCGCGAAGGTTGAGAGCCTTTTTGAGGACGGCGGTGTCTTTCGGATATTTGCCTCCGACTTCCGAGCCGGTGAAGCCCGCCAACGCCATTTCGCTGACGCATTGTTCAAAAGTGTTTTCCTTGCCGAGGTCGGGCATGTCGTCGTTCGTCCAAGCAATCGACGCGATACCCAATTTAATCTTAGCCATGTTGAAGCCTCCCAAAAAATTTTAAGCGGTAGCCTTGTCGTAATTGCGGAAGTCGCGTTCGATTTGCTCAAGCGAACGACCTTTTGTTTCGGGCACGAACTTAATAACGAACAGCAAGCCCAAAAGACCGATGCCCGTGAAGATAAAGAACGTTGCACTAAGTCCGAAGCTGAAGAGAAGTTGCGGGAAGAAGAAGCCGATAAAGAAGTTTGTGACCCACAAGCACAAGACTGCACAACCCATACCCATGCCGCGAAGTCTCACGGGGAAAAGCTCGGAAAGCAAAAGCCAAGTGACGGGTGACAAAAATCCTTGCTGGAAGAAAAGGAAGGTGACCGTCAAGCACAGCACGACATAAGGCAGCGTTGTCGTACCCTCAAGGGCATTGGAAACGATACCGATTGCACAAAGGCAAGCCATCGTTCCGATTTGCCCCGTCATAATCAGCGGGCGACGACCGTGACGACCCATCATCCAGATACCAAAGAAAGTTGCGCTGACAGAGATGACGCCGTTTGCAATGTTGCCGATAAGAGCCGCCTGCGTCGAGAAGCCTGCCTCCGTCAAAATCTGCGTGCCGTAATACATAATCGAGTTGACGCCCGAAATTTGCTGACAGATGGCAACGCCCATTGCAATGAAGACGATTCGACGAACCCACGGAACCGCGAGGTCGGAATAAGTTGCTTGTTGAACGCTGCTTTCAAGCGCGATTGTCTCTTTGATTTCGTCGAGCTCTTGTTGAGCGCGTTTTTCTTCACGAATCTTTTTGAGGACTTCGAGAGCCTCGCCGATACGTCCTTGAACAATCAACCAACGCGGCGATTCGGGAACGCTCAACATACCAATCCACAAGACGACAGCCGGCGTCGAGGCGATTGCCAACATGTAACGCCAAATGCCGCCCGTCGAACCGAACGTAACACCCATTGCCGCATTGACGACGAAAGCGAGAAGCTGACCGGTAACGATCATCAATTCGTTTTGAGTGACCATGCGCCCGCGTCGTTCGGCAGGAGCCATTTCAGCCAAGAAAGCGGGAACCGTAACCGACGCGCCGCCGACTGCAAGACCCAAGACGAAGCGGCAGAAAATCAAGACTTCGGCGTTGGGAGAAAGTGCGCAACCGTTCGCCGCGAAGAAAAAGATAAATGCCAAGTAGAGAATCATTTTGCGACGGCCTGCGGTGTCTGCAATGCGTCCGCCCATGAACGAACCGATTGCCGCACCTGCCAACAGACCGCTTGCGACCAAACCTTCCATTGCCGGCGACAAGTTCAGCTGGTCGGGCATTGCCATAAATGCAAGCGCACCGTTGATAACGCCCGTGTCGTAGCCGAACAGCAAACCGCCAAATGTCGAGATAATCATTACTCGGCGCAGGTAGGTTTCATGAGTTATACCCTGCTGAGCCATTTGTTGTACCCCCTCACACTCAATGAGTTTTTTTATCTGTACCCCAATCCAACAAACGACTCTATGTTAATTCGTAATGCGTAATGCGCAATGCGCAATGATTTTTAATTACGAATTACGCATTGCGCATTTCTAATTGTTATCAATATTTTCTTGCGGCGGCAAGGTTGGGAGCCATGATTTCTTTGTAGACCTTTTGAATTTTTTCTGACTTGGAAACTTGCGCGACACCCACACGCCACCAATCGCCGTAGCCGTGAACCATCGTTTTCGGCAAAACTTTTACGTCAATCAGCGTCGAAACTTTTTGTTTCTTGGAGTCTTCGATAGCTGCCTTGAGTTCGTCGACCGTGTGAACCGTGTAGGCAACGCAACCGTAAGAGCGGGCGTTCATTGCAAAATCGACGGGAACGAAGCCGCCGTTGAGACCTGTCTTTGTGCGGAAGCGGAATTCTGTGCCGTAGCTGCCTTGCCCGTGACCGATTTCCAAATTGTTAATACAACCGTTGGTCATGTTGTCGAAGAGGATAACATTTATCTTGACGCCTTCGGCAATTGACTGCGGCAATTCGGAATGAAGCATCATATAAGCTCCGTCGCCGACCATCGCATAAACTTCGCGATCCGGCTCGGCAAGTTTGACGCCCAAAGCCGCATTGACTTCGTAGCCCATGCAAGAAAAGCCGTATTCGACATGATAGCCGCCGACAGATTTTGCACGCCACACGCGCTGAACGTCGCCGGGTATCGAACCTGAAGCGGCAACCATAATTGCGTTTTCGTCAATGCATTCGTTCACGACACCGAGCGCACGACATTGCGGCAAGCTGGAGCCCGTGAGCTTGATAAATTCTTCGCTGACTTTGGCAAAGTCCAAACCGTCAACGACTTCGGGAACAAAATCTTTTCCGGTGTATTCGACATGATAAACGCGGTCGACTTCCGCGTCGTATCTTTTCTTCGAAGCAGCTACTTCAGCTTTATACTCGTCGGAAACTTTCCAATCGGTTTTTTCAAGTTCAGCACTCAAAGCGTCGATACCGGCTTGAGCGTCCGCGACGATTTGCAAACCGTCAAGCTTATACGCGTGGAATTTCGAAACGTTGATATTTATGAATTGAACTTCGGGATTGTGGAAAATCCATTTCGAAGAAGTCGTGAAGTCGGTGTAACGAGTGCCGACGCCGATAACAACATCCGCGACCGCCGCAATGTCATTTGCACCGCAACCGCCCGTTTCACCGATGCCGCCCAAATTCAGCGGGTGATTCCAGAGAATCGTACCTTTGCCCGCTTGCGTTTCGCCGAAGGGAATATTAAATTTTTCTGCGAACTTGCGGAAGGATTCTTCGGCTTCGGAATATTTCACGCCGCCGCCAAAAATGAGGAGCGGTTTCTTTTTTGTCTTGAGAAGTTCGACGGCCTCTTTGATTGCGCGAGCAGCGGGAGCTTGGCGGTCAATGTGATGAACTCTTTTTTGGAAAAAGTATTCGGGATAATCGTAAGCTTCGCCTTCAACGTCTTGCGGCAACGCAATACAAACCGCGCCGGTATCTGCAGGGTCGGCAAGCACACGCATTGCATTGATACAAGCCGTCATTAAAATTTCGGGGCGCGTCACTCTGTCCCAATATTTGCAAACGGCTTTGAAGGCGTCATTGGCTGTGATTGCCAAATTCGTCGGCTGTTCCATTTGCTGAAGGACGGGGTCAGGTTGACGGTCGGCATAAGTATCGCCGGGCAGGAACAAAACGGGAATGCAGTTGGCAGTTGCAGTCGCGGCGGCAGTGACCATGTTCATTGCGCCGGGCCCGACACTGGAAGTGCAAGCGTACATTTGCTTGCGGCGTTTTTGTTTGGCGAAACCCATTGCCGCATGAGCCATACCCTGTTCGTTGCGACCCATGCGCATGATTAAATCGCCTGCGTCTTCTTCCAGAGCTTGACCCATGCCGACAACGTTGCCGTGTCCGAAGATGCTGAAAATGCCTTCGAACATTTTATTTTCCTTGCCGTCGAATTCAATGTACTGATTATTGAGGAACTTCACGAGAGCTTGAGCCACCGTGAGTCGAATTGTTTTAGCCATTTGGTTGAATCCTCCTTAGCGTTTAGGTTGCCAAATTTTGGCGTCGGGGTCGAGGAGCCAAGTGTGTTCGGGCAAATCGGTGCGCGTCTTCTTCCAAGGGCCGCCCTGTTCTTCGGGCAGATGGCGAATCATCCACGAATACCACATTGCGTAGCCGGGAGCCGTAACTTGCGGGTGCATAAGTCCGCCGGAAATTTCAGACCAGCTGTTGTGAGTGATTTTAAATGCGTTGTCGCCGATAAACGCCGCGCCGAATCCTTGCGGCTTGTCAAATTTGTAAGTGTAGACTTCGGGCTGCGGATGATTGTGCGGAATGTATCCCGACCAACGCCCGGGGCTGTTGATAACTTCGCCGTTGACTTGATTCGAAAAAGGAGCGTTGCCGTAATCAAAAATCGTGCGGACGGTGCGTTCGGCTGTCGCGTTCCACATGCCTTGCCCGAAAATATCGCATTGAACATCTTCGGGGCGATAGAACACGGGAGCAAAGTCGCGGTCGTTCATTGTCTTTTGAATCAGTACTTCGCTTGCAACCTTTGCTTTAATCCAAACTTTTTTTGCGCGAGGCACTTGCAGGCAGAAAGGATTTTCGTCGATAAGCGATTCGCGGCGCATGATTTCTTTTTTGTCGTCCCAACGGATTTCAACTTCGCCCGTCAAAATCACGAAGGCACTTTCTTGGAAAGGGTCTTCGAGTTCGATAATTTCATTCGCATCCATGACTTGATAGCCGATGTCCATGAGCATATCACTTTCGCGAGTGGTCATTGCGTTGTAGCCGTGTTTTAACTCTGTTCCGAGTCTTCCAAATTTCATTGAAAGCCCTCCTAAATTTTTGTCTTCCAATCGATTTCGGTAATGACTTCTTCAGCGGCGTGTTCTTTGATGAAAGCTTCGATTTGGTCAATGGTCTGCATTGCCTCCGAGCAGCTGTGACTTGCCACGACCATTGCCGCGTGAGCCGTCGCGTGCTTGAGAGCTTCGGGGACTTCCCAACCTTCAAGCAAACCGTGAACAAATGCGCTTGCGTAAGCGTCGCCGCCGCCGAATGATTTTAAAAGTTTGACGTGATACGAATCGACTTTGTAAGCGTGGCGGTCTGCGGTGTAGGCAACGGAACCGCGCTTGCCGTGTTTAATGACGACGATTTTATTTCCCCATGACAAATATTTTTCGGCAATTTCATGGTCGGGAGGCGTCTCGGCGTCTTCGGGCAAAAGCTCGGCGAAATTAACTTCGTCACGCGAACCGATAACAACATCGCTTAAACGAGCCATTAAGGAGTAGTAAATCGCGATTTCTTCTTTCGAACGCCAAGTGTAAGGTCGATAGTCAATGTCGAAAATAATTTTGGTGCCGTGCATGCGAGCATGTTGAGCCGCCGTCAAGCAAGCTTCGCGACTGGGAGCCGCCGCCAATGCCAAGCCCGAAACGATTAACGCTTTGGAACCGGCGATATAATTTTCGCTGACATCTTCGGGCGCGATTTGCAAATCGGCAACTTTATCGCGATACATGAGGATTGAACTTTCGGTTTCGCTTTTAATTTCGGTGAAAGTCAAGCCCATGCGTTCGCCGTGTTGAGCGCGAGTCATTTGCGTCGTATCAATGCCGCGAGCCTTGAAAAAGTTGATAATGAAATCGCCGAATTGGTCATTGGACACGCAGCCGATAAAGCCGACTTTCTTTCCGAGTTGATTCAAGCCGACGGCGATATTTCCCGGCGATCCGCCCAAGTACATTGAAAAAGTTTTTACCTTGTCGAGCGTGCGATGAATTTCATTTGGGTTGAAGTCGAGAGTTGCGCGCCCGATAATCACAACGTCGCGTTCTCTTTTCTGGTCGAATTCGATGAGAGCCATTGAAAATTTCTCTCCTTTATCGGGAACAAGGGAAAGGGCAAAAAGTTTCCCTTTCCCCGTAAACCAATCAAACAATCATGTATTTGCGGACGAGTTCGACGAGCCCGGCGTAGCTGTCGAGGAATTGTTTAATCGTGCGGAGGAATGCGCCGTAGTGTTGGAACTCTTCCGGCTTCATGCCGTCGGGTTCATAGGCGCGGCGGAATTCGTCAATCGTCAAAAGTTCATCAAGCCACTGCTGCGGAACGGGTTCGCTCATGTGTTCTTTGATTTCGATTTTTGTGCCGTTATATTTTTTCTGGAAGTCGCTGGTAATCGTAAGGACAACATCGCCGCCGATAAATTGTTCAAAGTGATGCAGGTTGCGATAAGCCGCGAATAAAAGTTTCGTGCGATAGCCGCGTTCCTTATAAATCTTGTAAGCGTTCTTGAAGA
>CAMVAG010000110.1 GCA_947165405.1 uncultured Selenomonadales bacterium | reverse complement strand
GTCGTGATTGACGATTGCTCGACCGATAACTCAATCGAAGTCGTCGAAAGTTTTGAGCCGCGATTTGATTCGGGGGGGGTTATCAAAAACTTCATATCATCAAGCTGCCGAAAAACACAGGCACGCCGGGCTTGCCGCGCAACGTCGGAATTCAATTTGCTCGCGGAAAATATATCGCCTTCTTGGACAGCGACGACCTCTTCATAAAGACTGCGCTTGAGGAATTGTCAACACTTGCCGAAAAATCTCAAGCAGAAATCGTTCACATGGAAGATTATTTCATGCTGTGGGGCGGCAGAGGAAAATCCGTTGACGATCCGCTCTTCACCGACATGAACGAATTGACAAACCCTGCAAATTTCTACAAGGCGCGCAATTCAAAATTTCATCCCGATAAACCGCATTTTGAGACGGACAACCTTGCCGAGCGCGTGAAAAATTTCATTGCGGGCGGCTATGCGGGCGAACCCTACGCCAATTTTTATCGGCGCGATTTTTTGATAACCAATCAAATTTTTTTCCGAGATATTTGCATTTACGAAGACCAAATTTTTGCATTTCAAGCCATGTGTCTCGCCGAAAAGATTTTACGCGTGCCGAATATAAATTATATCTTCCGCCCGCGTGCCAATTCGGTTACGAGAGAACAGATTCAAGTTGATGCCGAGATTCATAAAAGTTTGCGCATAGATATTGACGGCTTCAACGCGTTGATAAAAATCATGAACGAGATAAATTTTTTCGCCGAACATCCCGATTATCGTTACGCCGTGTTGGATTGGTATGTAAACAACAAACTTTATCGCCTGCAGGGTTTTTACGCGCAAATTCATCCCGCCGCATTAAATCCGCTTGTCGAAAAAGAATTTCACGCGGACGACACCGCATTTGCCGCGTACCTGTTCAACACCGTCAATATTTATCGACTTCAGATTATGCAACTTCAACAGGAAAATTTTCAGCTGAAGAAAATTTTGGAGCAAAAATAATTTTTCCAATTTAAAGGAATGATTTAATGGCAACGGAAAAAATTCCGCTCGTCAGCGTGATAATCCCGATGTACAACGCGGCGAAGTTTATCCCGCAGACTTTGGAGTCTTTGCTTTATCAGACGATGAAAGATTTTGAGGTTCTTGTTGTTGACGATTGCTCGACCGATAACTCTGTTGAAGTCGTCGAAAGTTTAATGCCGCGATTTGATTCGGTCGGCGTTAAACTTCATATTATCGAACTCTCACAAAATACGGGCATGCCTTATCTGCCGCGCAACGTCGGGATTCAATTCTCTCGCGGAAAATATCTTGCCTTCCTCGATAACGATGACTTTTTCACCAAAACCGCCTTCGAGGAACTTACGACGCTTGCCGAAAAATATCAAATCGATGTTATCAATATGTCCAACTTTCTTGAGATTGAAGACGGCGGAGAAAATTTTAATTCTCTTCTCGCTCTCGCAAAGCAAAGAATCAATTATCTTTACGAATCAAAGACACTGAATTTGGCTGTGACCGAAGTGCCGGAAGATATTGCAAGTCGTATAAAACTTTGGTTGAATAACGGATTTAAATGGGCAACGTGGAATTGTTTTTGCTTTAGAGATTTTTGGATTGCCAATCAAATTCATTTTCCAAAAATGCCTGTGTCGGACGATACCCTTGCAAATTTTGCCTGTCTGTGCTTTGCAAAAAAAATTTTGCTTGTGCCAAATATTTGCTACATTCACAGATACCGCGCCGATTCCATTTCAAAAGAAAATCTCGACGCGGAAAAATTTTTTCACCGATGGTTGAGAAATCTGATTGACGGTTTTAAAGCGTTCGAAGAAATTATGGCGGGCATTCCTTTTTTTGAAAATCACCCCGATTATCGCTACGCCGTGTTGGATTGGTTTTTTAAAAGGAACACGACGGATGCACAACATTTTCCGAAACTGTATAAAGAAATTCATACAGCCGTATTGAATCAATTCGTTAAGAAAGAATTCCACTCGGACGAAGCAACTTTTTCGGCTTATCTTTTCAACACCGTCAATATCCAAAAACTTCAGATTATGCAGCTTCAACAGGAGCTTGCAAAGTTTCAAAAGCAGTAAAGCAGTTTTAAAGTTTCAAAGGAGTTTCAAAATGATTAAAGAAGCTATCGTTAAAATCGTGAACAAGGAGGATTTGACTTACGACGAGGCGTTTGCCGTCATGAACGAAATCATGAGCGGCGAAACTTCCCCGACACAAAACGCGGCGTTTTTGTCTGCGCTGTCGACGAAAAGTGCGGGTGCCGAAACCACAGACGAGATTGCTGGTTGCGCGGCGGCAATGCGTGCTCACGCTACCAAAGTCGAAACGGACATGGAACTTTTCGAAATCGTCGGGACGGGCGGCGACAATTCCCACAGCTTTAACATTTCGACGACTTCGGCTCTAATCGCGGCGGCGGGCGGCATGAAGGTTGCCAAACACGGAAACCGCGCTGCCTCTTCCAAATGCGGTGCTGCAGATTGTTTGGAGGCTCTCGGCGTCAACATCAATCAAAGCCCCGATAAATGCCGCGAACTTTTGGACAAGGTCGGCATATGTTTTTTCTTCGCGCAGAAATATCACAGCTCGATGAAATACGTCGGCGCGATTCGAAAAGAGCTCGGCTTCCGAACCGTCTTCAACATTCTCGGTCCGCTTACGAATCCCGGCAAACCTTCAATGCAAATTCTCGGCGTCTATGCGGAATATCTTGTCGCGCCTCTCGCTCAAGTTTTGATTAATCTCGGCGTCAAGCGCGGCATGGTCGTTTACGGTCGCGATAAGCTCGACGAAATTTCTTTGAGTGCCCCGACTTCCGTTTGCGAAATTAACGACGGCTGGATAAAAAATTTTGTCATCAAGCCCGAAGACTTCGGCTTTGCACGTTGCACCAAAGACGACTTGCGCGGCGGCAACCCCGAAGACAATGCGGCGATAACCCTTGCGATTTTGCGCGGCGAACACGGTCACAAACGAAACGCCGTCCTCTTGAACGCGGGCGCGGCTCTTTACGTCGGCGGCAAGGCAGAAACTTTCAAGGCGGGTGTCGAACTTGCGGCGGAACTCATCGACAGCGGCAAAGCTCTCGACACGCTGAAAAAATTTGTCGTCGTCAGTCAAGAGGCAGCGTCATGAATATCCTCGACAAAATCGCCGAGCGGACAAAAATTCGCGTCGCCCGTTGCAAAGAAAAAATTTCTTCAGCCGAAATAAAACGCCAAGCATTGTCTTTGCCGCCGGGAAATTTTTCGTTTGAAGTCGCGTTGAGGAAGTCGGGCTTGTCTTTTATCTGCGAATGCAAAAAAGCTTCGCCGTCGAAAGGATTAATCGCGGAAAATTTTCCTTACCTGCAAATCGCCAAAGACTACGAGGCGGCGGGCGCGGAGGCCGTTTCCGTTTTGACGGAGCCGGAATTTTTTTTGGGCGAAGACAAATTTTTGGAGGAGATAGCCGCAAGAGTTTCAATCCCCTGCTTGCGAAAAGATTTCGTCGTCGATGAATACATGATTTATCAGGCAAAAACTTTGGGCGCAAGTGCCGTGCTTTTAATTTGCGCGATACTTGACGATACGCAACTGAAAAATTTTTTTGCGGCGTGCGACGGGCTCGGCTTGAGTGCATTGGTCGAGGCTCATGACGAACGCGAAATTAGACGGGCGATTGACTGCGGCGCGAGGATTATCGGCGTGAACAATCGCAACTTGAAAAATTTCAGCGTCGACCCGGACAACGCAAAGAAACTTCGCGAACTTGTCCCGCCCGAAATAATTTTTGTTTCGGAAAGCGGCGTTCAATCTGCCGACGACGTGAAAAAGATTCGCGAGCTTGGAGCGGACGCCGTGTTGATTGGTGAAGTTTTAATGCGCGCCGTCGATAAAAAATCCAAGCTTGCCGAATTGCGAGGCGAATCATGACTAAAATAAAATTTTGCGGCATGAAGACCCTCGACGATATTTTTGCCGCCAATGAAATTTTCCCCGAATACGTCGGCTTTGTCTTCGCGCCCAAAAGCAAACGTTACGTCACGCCCGCACAGGCAGAAAAATTTCGCGCCGCTTTGTCGAAAAAAATTTTGTCGGTCGGTGTCTTCGTCAATGAAAAAATTTCAACGGTCGCCGAACTTTTGAACAACGGCATAATCGACGCGGCTCAACTTCACGGCAACGAGGACAACGCTTACATTAAAAATTTGCGCAGGCTTACGAACAAAACCGTCATTCAAGCGTTTCAATTTGATTGCGCATTACGCATTACGCATTACGCATTGTCTTCCGCCGATTTTATTTTGATTGATTCGGGCGCGGGCGGCGGCAAAGTTTTCGATTGGACACTGATAAAAAATTTTCGGCGCGAATATTTTTTGGCGGGCGGACTCACTCCCGAAAACGTCGGCGAGGCGATTAAACTTTTGAAGCCGTTCGCAGTCGACGTAAGCAGCGGCATTGAAACCGACGGGCGAAAAGATTTTAACAAGATGAAAAAATTTGCCGAAGTCGTAAGAAACAATTCATAATTAACAAAAGGAGCCGTCATGGATGACGGCTCCTCGTTCGCGCATTTGCGTGATGCAAATACCGCGAACGCCACCAACTCAAAATTATTCGCAGGCAAATTCAGCGGACATTAACGCCCCTGCGAGGCGGGCTTTCTTTTTGCTACTTTTTCTTTGCCCGCACAAAGAAAAAGTAGAAGAAAACTTGCAGTAAGGAAGGATTTTTTCTATGACGAATCAAAAAGGACGCTTCGGCATTTACGGCGGGCAATACATCCCCGAAACGCTCATGAACGCGATAATCGAATTGGAGGCGGCGTACAATCGCTTCAAAGACGACGACGCCTTCAATCACGAACTCGACGAGCTGTTTAAAAATTATGCGGGGCGTCCGTCGCTTTTGTACTTTGCAAAAAAAATGACCGCCGATTTGGGCGGCGCGAAAATTTATCTCAAGCGCGAGGATTTAAATCACACGGGCTCCCACAAAATTAACAACGTTCTCGGTCAAGCCTTGCTTGCAAAAAAAATGGGCAAGACCCGCTTGATTGCGGAGACCGGCGCAGGTCAACACGGAGTCGCAACCGCAACTGCCGCCGCGCTTTTCGGCATGGAGTGCAAAATTTTCATGGGCGTTGAAGACACAATCAGGCAAGCCCTAAACGTCTACCGCATGAAACTT
The DNA here is from genome assembly GCA_947165405.1 of uncultured Selenomonadales bacterium. Taxonomy (GTDB): domain Bacteria; phylum Bacillota; class Negativicutes; order Selenomonadales; family Selenomonadaceae; genus Quinella. The sequence goes on along the minus strand of CAMVAG010000110.1, from coordinate 2,158 downwards.
TTGGGCGCAGAGGTCGTCGCGGTTGAGAGCGGCACCGGCACTTTGAAAGATGCAGTCAGCGAAACTTTCCGCGAATGGACAAATCGAATCGTCGACACGCACTATTGTCTCGGCTCGGTTATGGGTCCTCACCCTTTCCCGACGATTGTCCGCGATTTTCAAGCCGTCATTTCCAAAGAGATTAAAGCTCAACTCCTCGCTCTTGAAGGCAAACTTCCCGACGCGGTCGTTGCTTGTTGCGGCGGCGGCTCCAATTCAATCGGCACGTTTTATAATTTCATCGACGATAAAGGCGTTCGGCTTATCGGTTGCGAGGCGGCGGGCAGAGGCATCGACACTTTCGAAACGGCGGCGACGATTGCAACGGGCAGGACGGGAATTTTTCACGGCATGAAGTCTTACTTCTGCCAAGACGCTTACGGACAAATCGCTCCCGTTTATTCAATTTCGGCAGGGCTCGATTATCCCGGTATCGGTCCCGAACACGCTCACCTTCATGACATCGGGCGCGCCGAATACGTTCCGATAACCGACGAGGAGGCCGTTCAAGCTTTCGAATATCTTTCGCGCACGGAAGGAATTATTCCCGCGATTGAATCGGCTCACGCGGTCGCTCACGTCATGAAGATTGCGCCGAAGATGAGTCGCGATAAAATTATCGTCATAACTCTATCGGGTCGCGGCGATAAAGATTGCGCCTCCGTTGCACGATACAGAGGCGAAAATATCACAGAGTAAGACTTTCAACGGTACGCGGTGCTCCGTTCATTTCGGCAACGAGGGCGTCGCGTATTTTTAATTCCCGTTCGTCGATAATCTGCATCGCAAAGCCCGCGTGAATCAAAACGTAATCGCCGACCTTCGCTTCGGGCAAGAGCATCAAACTTGCCGCGCGTTTGACGCCCGACCTCTCGACCGTCGCCAAGTCACCTTCAATCTCCAAAACTTTTGCCGGAAAGGCCAAACACATTTAAATCACCTCGCGCATATAATACACCAAGCAACGAACAAAGAAAAGAAAACAATAAAATTCGAAAAGCTGCGGGCAGTGAAAGCCCGGCCGTCACGGATGACGGCCGCCCGCGTTAAAAACACCTGCAAAAGAAAAGTAGAAGAAAATTTGAAATAAAAAGCAGAAGAATTGTCGACAACACTTAAAGAAAGGAGTTGAACAACATGATAGACATTACGCTTATCGGAACGGCGGCACTTGTCCCGACACCCGACAGAGCTTTGACAGCGGCATTTTTAAGTTGCGGCGGTCATTCCATTCTTTTCGATTGCGGCGAGGGAACTCAATCGGCGGCAAGAAAAGCAGGCGTCAGCCTCATGAGGACGGACATAATTGCTTTGACGCACTATCACGGCGACCACATACTCGGATTGCCGGGACTTTTAAAAACTATGTGGCGCACGGAACGAACGGAACCACTTTACATAACCGGCCCCGAAGGACTGTGGTGCAAGGCAATGGAACCGATTTTGCGATTGACGGGGCGGACACCTTACCCGATAGAGCTGATTGAAATTCCCGAAGGCGGCTTGCGACTTTCCGAGCTGATTAAAGGTTGGTCTGTTGCGGCAAGATTGACTGCGTTCAAAACGGAGCACAAGGTACCGAGTCAAGGTTATTGTTTCACTTTGGGACGACCGGGAAAATTTTTTCCGCAGAAAGCAAAAAATTTGGGCGTGCCGATTAATCAATGGAGCCTCTTGCAAAAAGGACAAAGCGTCCGAATCGGCGATAACGTCATACTTCCCGAACAAGTTTTGGGCGAGCCGCGCAAAGGTTTAAAATTCGTCTTCACGGGCGACACGGCTATTTGCGATAATTTAATCGACGCGGCAAAGGACGCCGACTTGATGATCAGCGAGGCGACTTACGGCGACAATAATCAAACGCAGAAGGCGACGGATAACGGGCACATGACTTTTGCACAAGCCGCAGAGGTTGCCAAACACGCCGGCGTCAAACAACTTTGGCTTGCTCACTATTCGCAAATGATAAACGACCCGCAAGAATATTTGCCGAACGCCACCTCAATTTTTGAAAACACCCTTTGCGGACAAGACGGCATGTCAACAACTTTACACTTTGAAAATTAATCAACAAGCCCCGGCTCGATAAACTTGAGTTTTTAGAAGTTTTACTTTTCCG
>CAMVAG010000109.1 GCA_947165405.1 uncultured Selenomonadales bacterium | reverse complement strand
CTCCTTGCCAATTCAATGCATCAAGATGGAATAAACGACGGTTATGGCAATGGTGGCGACGCCGATAATCGTGGCGACAGATAAATTTCTGACGTGCTTGCCCATGCCGTCGATTTTGGCATCAAGACTCGCTTGCATATTTTTCATGTCTTGTCGAATTTCCATAATTTCTTCGGCGCGCATTTTATTTTGTTGACGCATTTCCGTTTTGAAGTCGCGCATCTCCGCAATCAAATTGTTCACGTTCGTAGTCGTTTCAGTTACTCGTTGTTCAAGAGCCGAAACGCGCTCATCAAGCCTGTCAACTTTTATCTCCAAATTAGTCATTTGAATCGACCTCCTTGAAAAAAATCAATCCTCCTCCTCTTCCGTGATTTGCGTGCGGCGAATGAACATGACCGCCGCGAAGATTGCCAAGACTGCCAAGAAAAGATAAATCGCCGTGAAGCCGATTAAAGTTATCCACACTTCGCCCGCCGAAAGATTCGGGCTGACCGCGACCGCCGTTTTCTGCAAGCCGACGACTATCCAAGGTTGACGACCTGCCTCCGCTATGTACCAGCCCGCCGAGTTCGCGATAAAAGGTAGCGGCAACAAAAGCGGCATCATTTTCAAGCAACACAAGTGCTCATGAATTTTATCGCGGCAGAAAAAGACAAGGCAACCCGTCACGAAGACGATAAACAACAGCAAGCCGCCCGTCCCGACCATTGCACGGAAGCTCCAGAACATGCCGCGCACGTCGTTTGGAATGTAATAGCCGCTGCCGTATTTTTCCTGCGCCTCGCGTTGAAGGTCGTTAATGCCTTTGACTTCGCCCTCGAACGAATTATGAACCATGAAGCTGAACATGTACGGAATTAAAATTTCTGAATCGTTGCGACGAGCCTCTTGATTTATGTCGGCGAAGACAGCAAACGGCGCAGGGTTTTCCGTTTCCCAAAGTGCCTCGAACGACGCCAATTTCATCGGGTTGCCTTCGGCGAGGTATTGCGCGTGCAAGTGACCCGAACCCATGACGCCCAAAACTCCGAGCATCGTGTAAAGGACTGCGCGGCGAATCGTCCGAATGAACATTTCACGCGAGGCATAATCCGTTGCGATTTTCCACGCGCTCACGACGATAACCAAAAAGCCGCCGGTCGTTATGCCCGCGAACAGAGCATGAGAATATTCGCCGACGACGTAAGGATTGGTGACGAGCGCAACAAAATCTGTCATGACTGCGCGGCCGTCCTCAATCGCATAGCCGACGGGGTGTTGCATGAAAGAATTGGCGACGAGAATCCAGAAGGCGGAAAGGTTGCTGCCGAAAGCGACAATCCAAATACAAAGGCAATGAAGTTTTTCGCTAAGCTTATCCCAGCCGAAAATCCACAGCCCGATAAAAGTCGACTCGATAAAAAATGCCGTCAAAGCCTCAAGGGCGAGCGGTGCTCCGAAAATATCACCCATGAAGCGAGCGTACTCCGACCAGTTCATGCCGAAATGAAATTCCTGCACGATACCGGTCACGACGCCCATAGCGAAATTTATCAGAAAGATTGTCCCGAAAAATTTCACGAGCTTTTTAAGTTTGATTCGCTCCTCGTAGCTGCCGCTGGTTACGTACCAAGTCTCAAGCAGCGCGACGAAAATCGATAAGCCCAAAGTCACGGGCACAAATAAAAAATGATAGATTGTAGTAATTGCAAATTGCAGGCGCGATAAAATCAGTGCATCCATAAAAAAATCACTTCCTGTCTTTAAAAATTTTATTACCACGCATGGATTAACCGTAAATTATGGCGAAGTCACTAATGTGGGTTTTGCGCCGCTCCAAATATCGTTGACAGGTCTTAAGGGTATAATCGGTCTTGGTAGCGAGAAAAACTGCGGCGGCTGACGAGAGTGAAAAATGCCACGAGTCTTGATGCCGTTTGACAGTGACAGCTACAGTACAGCTACGGTTGCGAAGATTTTCAATGGGTGTGACATAGCGCAGATTGTCAGCGTGGTTGTTGAGCTTGTTACGGTCGATGTGATCCACTTCATAACCGTCAGGTTTTTCACCGAGCCACGCTTCCGCCACGAGCGACGCGATGAAGACGTTTACCATTTTGCCTTTGATGTATATGCGAGTACGAAGGTATCCTTTATTGCTGACTTGAAACTTACGTGGGTGTTTGAACTTCACATGACGCAATATCTTCCCGTCGCGGCTTATCTCATAGCGGTTCTCAAGTGAGGGTATCGTTCTAAACTCCATATGTTCACATCCTTTCGGATAAAGTCAATCGTCTTGACGCGTTCGATGTCGTAGCGATAGGTGACTTGGTTGCCTTCCTTTTTGAAGACGTAGCCGACGCCCGCATTTTTTTCGAGGAGGCTTGAGCTTTTGAAGTTGCGAAGTCCGCGCAAAGTTTCGGCGGCGGCGTGGCGTTTCTTGTTCACGTCGACTGCGCTGTCCAAATCGAATTGCATGGAACTTTTCGCAGAGTGAATCGCCCGTGCAAGTTTTTCTCGCTCGTCAATCAAGAGCAACAAGAAATCGATGACTTTATCGGGCGGGAATTTGTCGTCGACGACGATATTAATTTTTTCGTCGGGCTGACCTTCCGCCGCCTTCGAACGAAAATGTTTTTCCGTCACGCTGATTAAATTTTTTTCGTCGTCGAGGTAGCCGCTCGCAAAAGAGAAAAGTTTTTCCAATTTGTTTTGCGCTTGAAACGCTTCCTTTAAGTTCATGGCAATCACTCCTTCAAAAAAATTTTTCAAGCTTATTAAATCATAAATCGCCCTGCTTGACAAATTATTTTGCAACAAAAAAGAGCCCGAAGGCTCCAAAAAAATTTTTACTTTTTGGCTTGAGGGGCAGCCAATTCGCCGCGCTGAACCATGAGATTGAACGCCGCCTCCATAATTTGCCTGCCGATGGGAACAGCGGAACTTGCACCGTAGCCGCCTTGCTCGACGATAACCGCCACGCTGATTGCAGGGTTGTCGAAGGGACCGTAGCCGACGAACCAGCCGTGGTCTGTGCCTTGAGAATTTTCGGCAGTGCCCGTCTTGCCGGCAATGTCATAAGGGAAGCCGATAAAATTCCTCGCCGCCGTGCCGTTTACCGTAACGTCATGCAAGCCCGATTGAACCAGTTCGATAACCCAAGGCTCAACTTCCAATTCGCCGACGAGTTCGGGTTGAAAATCTTTTATGACTTCTTTGTCTTGCGTGAGGATTTGTCTGACGAGGTGCGGCTTGAATCTTTTGCCGTTCGCCGCGATTTCACCCATGACCATTGCCGCTTGCAGAGGCGTCACGAGATTGAAGCCTTGACCTATCGCCGCGTCCATTATCTCCGACAAATAAAATTCGTCGTGATAAACTTCCCACTTGTATTCTTTCCAATCGGCAAGTCCCGGCGATTCATAGGGCAAGTCAATTCCCGTGACCTTTCCCAAGCCGAACATCATCGCGTATTTTTCCAAAGTGTCCGCGCCGAGACGATTGCCCATTTCATAAAAGTAAACGTTATCGGAATGACTTAGCGCGGTGTGGAAATCCAGCCAACCGAGAGCCTCGCCGCCCGCATTGCCTTTCGGAACGAGCCAATGGGTGCCGCTGTCGAAAATCATTTCGTCAGGAGCAACTTTGCCGGTAGCAAGAGCCGCCGTGCCCGTGACAATTTTAAACGTCGAGCCGGGAGGATATTCGCCGGTTATCGCCTTGTTGTCCATCGGATGATAGGGGTTGTTGTTGATTGCGTTCCAGTCTTTGGTTGAAATGCCGTGTGCAAAAAGATTCGGGTCGAAGGCGGGACGAGAGACCATTGCGAGGACTTCGCCCGTTTGAGGATTTAAAACCACAGCCGCCGCCGCATGACAACTTAACTGCGCGAGCATATCGTCGACGGCTTTTTCGGCAGCCATTTGCAAATCGCGGTCGATTGTCAAAATCAAATCGTAGCCGGGCTTGGGCTCTTTCTTTCCGAGAATTTGAACGGGCTTGCCTGCCACGTCAACTTCAACTTGTTCGCCGCCGTTTTCTCCGCGAATTTCTTTATCGTAGACGCGCTCCAAACCGAACTTGCCGATAATGTCACCCGACTTGTAGCCTTCCTCTTTTTTTGTTTCAAGTTCGGCGTCGGAAATTTCGCTGACGTAGCCGAAAGTGTGAGCACCCTCCTGCTTGAGCGCGTAATTTCTTATCGGTTGAACTTCGATAACTACACCGGGATATAAATCTTTTTGCTCCTCGATAATCGTAACGATGTCTTGCGTCACGTCGGGTCGAATCCTTATCGGGTCGAAGCCGGAATGCACGGAAATTTTCTGCTGAATTTCTTCAAGCGGCACGTCCAAAAGTTTTGCAACGCGCTCGACGACTTCAGGTTTAATCGGTTCGGTGAGCGGCAGAAGCGATACGCTGAAGCCGGGGCGATTGCTGACGAGGAGTTGACCGTTTCTGTCGTAGAAAGTTCCTCGCGGAGCCATTGTCGGAATAATTCTGATTCGGTTGCCGTCAGCGAGGTGCGCGTAATATTCGCCGTCATAAATTTGCAAGTAGCCGACACGCGCAATCAAAATGCCGATGACGATCACGCACAAAATCAAAATCGTTTTGAGTCGCCCGACATATTCTTCAGCGTCGCTTGAGTTGTCAATCATTGAAATCACCCCGACAAAATCTTTATAATCAGCGAAATTATATCATGCGAAGGAGAAATTTAAAGTGGCAAAATTTTCGGCACCAATCGCGGCGGCAATGAAAAAATATTCGGCGGATGAAGTCTTGCCTTTCCACACGCCCGGGCACAAACAAGGACGCGGCGCACATGAATTACTGCGCGAACTTTTGACGGCGGAAGGTTTTCGGCAGGAAGTTTCTTTAATGGAGGAGCTGGACGATTTGCACGAGCCTCATTCTTGCATAAAAGAAGCTCAAGAACTTGCGGCGAAACTTTGGCAGGCGGACGAGTGTCTCTTCATGGTCAACGGCACGACTTCGGCTGTGCAGGCAATGATTTTCGGAACGCTCAAGGCGGGCGATTTAATCATGATTCCTCGCAACGCACACCGTTCCGTAATTTCGGGATTAATCTTGTCGGGCGCAGTTCCGATTTTTTTGCCCGTCGAGTTCGATACGGAATTGAACTTGCCGCTGAACGTGAGCCTCAAGACGATTGAGCTTGCGATAAAAAAATTTCCTCAAGCCAAAGCCCTCTTGCTTGTTTCGCCGAATTATTACGGAGTGGCAGCCGGCTTGGAAAAAATTTCTGAAGTCGTTCACGCGGCGGGAATGATTTTGTTGGTCGACGAGGCACACGGCGCGCATTTGACTTTCTGCAATGACTTGCCGCAATCGGCGATTGAATCGGGCGCAGACCTCGCGGCTCAATCGACGCACAAAATTTTGGGTTCGCTGACTCAAACCTCAATGCTCCTGCTCAAGAAAAAATTTTCCGAACGTGTCAAGCTCGCGGCAAGCCTCCTTCAAACGACAAGCCCGAATCAATTACTCTTGGCGTCATTGGACATTGCGCGTTTGCAAATGGAAGTTGACGGGCGGAAAAAAATTTCAGAGGCGGTCGAGCTGTCGAAAAAACTTCGCGCAGAGATAAAAAAAATTCACGGGCTGAAAACTTTCGACGCCGTGAAAAATTTTGCATTGGATTTGACAAAAGTGACTGTGAACGTTTCAGGCTTGGGCTTGAGCGGACAAAAGGCGGAAGAAATTTTGCGACGCGATTTAAAAATTCAATGCGAGCTTTCGGACGCGACGAATCTTTTATTTTTGATAACGTTCGCCGATTCGGAAAAGACGATTGAAAAATTAATCGAGGCATTGAAACTTTTGCCGCGCCGCCCGCCGAAAAAAATTTTGTCGTCGTTCGTGTCCGAAGAAATTTCTTTGGCAGAACTTTCGCCGCGAGAAACTTTTTATGCGCCCGTCGAAGTCGTCGAGCTGAAAAAATCCGTCGGAAGAATTTGCGCGGAGGAGATAACATTTTATCCGCCGGGAATTCCTCTTTTGATGCCGGGCGAAAAAATTTCCGCGCAGGTCGTCGAGGCAATTCGCCGAGAAAAATCTTTGCGAGTAATCGGCGCGAGCGATAAAACTTTGTCGACGATAAAAGTTGTCCGATAAATTACAATGCCTTAATCAGCGGATAGGATTTAAACGGCATGATTTCTTCCTGCAACAAAAAATCGTAAGCGTTCAGAAAATCTTCGCCTTCGACAAGCCCTGCCTCTTTCAAAATTTTAAAAGGGAAGTTCGGGAACATGATGAAGAAAAATTTTTCGTTGCGTGAAATGTTTATCGCGTCGATTATTTTTTGCACGGGCGTCCCGCCTTTGACGAGGATTATTTCTTCGTACTCTTTGACAGAAAATTTTTCGACGAGCGTTTCAAGATTTTCTTCAGTGGTCATAAAGGCGCGAATCTTGCCGCTCATTGCCGCCGAAAGATTTATCATGCCTTTTTGATATTCGGCATGAGCCGTATCATAAAATCTTCCGATTGCCTCCGTATCGAACCAAGGCGACTTGATAAAATAATCCATCCACAAGCGATTGAGAAAATCCTTCATATTTGCTCCGAGACCCAAACCGAAACTTCCGCCCGCATAATGATAAATTTTTTTGCCGAGCGGTTCTTTTTCCCGACGAACATACTGCGAGAAACGATTGAACTTAGCCGGCAACTTCAAAGCTTGGTTAGAGAAGCAATAGTTCAAAACATCTTGGTCATAGTAGGTTTTATAGCAATGTTTTCGGGCTTGGAGCCCATCCATTATCTTATCTTCCTCGTTGCGCAAGCGACTCAAATTCATCAATAAAATTCCGGCGTTGAAATAATCTTCGCATTTGACAATGCCCTCTTCACACAGCGGAAAAAAATATTTCATAGAGTCATTGGTCTTGTAAGATGAAATTTCGGGAACGGCAGCAAGCACTTTATCGCCGAGTTCAATTTGCCAAAGTTCATTAATGTCAAGATTGACGACAATGTCTGAATCGAGGTAAATGATTTTGTCGATTGCGGGCGGAATAACTGCGGGAACCATCAAACGATAAAATGTTCCGAGACTGACAAAGGAATTTTTTACGCCGGGAGCCGACTCAACGATTTCGGAAATTTTATCGGGGCAAAGTTCCTCGACGTTGTAAAATTTCACAAGCTTATTGTAGCGACCGGCGAGGTAAATAAATTTATCGCGATTGTCTTGCGTCAAAGTGTCGTCGTGAAGGATATGCACCGTGACATCTGCGGAGGTGTTTTCAAAAATGGAAAGCATAGCCGTGCCCGTGAACTTTGAATAACTTCCTGTCTTGTCGTAAAGTCCGAAGCAAACATGTATCATAAAAATTTCCTCCT
>CAMVAG010000108.1 GCA_947165405.1 uncultured Selenomonadales bacterium | reverse complement strand
AATTGCGCACTACGCATTACAAATTACGCATTGCATTTTGGAGGCAGATGCGATGAAATTTAAAATTGCAGTAACCGCCGCCGCAATCGTAACACTATTGACCGGCACGACTTTTGCCTCGCCGACACTCTCGCGGAATTCTCGCGGCAACGACGTTTTGACCTTGCAGAAAAAACTTTATCTTATCGGCTACGACATAACCGAGCTTGACGGGATTTACGGCAACGAGACCGAACGTGCGGTCGCCGCCTTCCAACACGACAACAAAATCTCCGTCACGGGAATTGTCACCAACGTCACATGGCGCGCCTTGAAGAAAGCCAAAGAAAAGAAAGGGCGAAAACTTCCCGAGCTCAAAGTCACTTCGACAGATGTCGATACGACAAAATCGACGACGCTCGCGCCCTTCGGCAGAAGTTTTATCAGCGGCACTCAAGGCAAGCAAATTGTCGCAACGGCACAAACTTTTATGGGTATCCCTTACGTTTTCGGCGGCACAACTCCTTCGGGCTTCGACTGTTCCGGCTTGATACAATACGTTTTCAAAATGCACGGCTTGACAATACCGCGCCTCGCAGATGAGCAATACAATCTGGGCAAGTCTGCAAAGATTAATCAGCTCAAGCCGGGCGACTTGGTTTTTTTCACGACGTACGAGGCGGGCGTCTCACATTGCGGAATTTATATCGGCGACGGAAAATTTCTTCATGCCTCGTCAAGCAAGGGCGTTAAGATTGACAGCCTCGACAACGAATATTGGAAGCCGCGTTTTGTCGGAGCGAGGAAATTGGTTAGTGATTAGCTGTCAGTGGTAAAGTTTTTTCTAACCACTAACCACTAATCACTAATCACTAAAAAGGGGTTAAGATTCAGATGGGAAAAATTTCAGTGGTCGGGATAGGACCGGGCGGACTTGATGAAATGACGCCCAAAGCTCGTAAGGCGATTGAAGAGGCTCAAGTCGTCGCGGGCTACAACACTTACATAAAACTCATTGAAAAAATTCTCGGCGGGAAAAAAATTATCGGACGAGCCATGATGCAGGAAGTCGAACGTTGTCACTTGGCGATTGAAGAAACTCTTGCAGGGCAAAACGTTGCAGTCGTCTCAAGCGGCGATTCGGGCGTTTACGGCATGGCGGGTCTCGTCCTCGAAATGATTCTTGACTTGCCCGAAGACAAACGACCGCATTTTGAAATTATCGCGGGAGTCTCGGCAGTCAATGCGGCGGCAGCGATTTTGGGTGCGCCTCTCATGAATGATTTTGCAATTATAAGTTTAAGCGATTTAATGACGCCGTGGGAGCTCATAAAAAGGCGCGTGAGTTCGGCTGCGGCAGGCGATTTCGTTATCGCCCTTTATAATCCCAAAAGCAAACGCCGTGTCACTCAACTCGTCGAAGTTCAAAAAATTTTGCTTCAGTTCCGCGAAAAAAATACGCCCGTCGGCATAGTGACGAACGCGGGGCGGCTTGGCGAATCAAAAATTATCTCGACGCTGGAAAATTTTATTCAAGAGGAAGTCAATATGTTTTCGCTCGTGATAATCGGCAACAGTCAAACTTTTGTCAAAGCCGGTTTCATGATAACGCCGCGAGGCTACAAAATTTGAAGGAGAAAATTTTTTATGCGATTGATTGTCGGAATGACGGGCGCGAGCGGTGTCGTGATAGCCGTCGAACTTTTGCGGCGGCTCAAAGAAATTGATTCGGTCGAAACGCATTTAATCATAACCGAAGGCGCGGAACTTACGATTCGTGATGAAACCAACTTTGATATTTTTGAGATTCGCCGCCTCGCCGATTGCGTCTACGATGTCAAGCAAATGGACGCTTCCATTGCCAGCGGAAGTTTTCTCGTCGACGGAATGATTATCGTCCCTTGCACAATGAAAACTTTGGCGGGGATTGCGTCGGGCTATTGCGAAAATCTTTTGCTGCGTGCGGCGGACGTTTGCATTAAAGAAAATCGAAAACTTTTGCTCGTGCCTCGCGAAATGCCTTTCAGCCGAATCCACTTGCGCAACATGAAAGAGCTTGCAGACTGCGGCGCGATAATCATGCCGCCCGTCATGACTTTTTACAACACGCCCGCGACCTTGCAAGCGCAAATAAATCACGTCGTCAACAAAATCCTGCGCCTGTTCAATCTGCCGGAGGACATGCTGGAGTGGCGACCGCGATAAAAAAATTTAACCGAGAAGTCTTCGTGACCTCTCGGTTTTTTTTTTTGCGAAAAATTTTTCAGAGCAGAGCCTCAATGTCTTTGGCGATTGAAGCGGGTGTCGTCGTCGGTTCGAAGCGGGCAACAACTTCGCCGTCGCGCCCGATTAAAAATTTCGTGAAGTTCCACTTGATGCCGTCGCCTTCGAGGTATTCGGGAAAATTCTGTTGCAACGCCTCAAGAAGTTTTTGACCGATGGGATGATTCATGTCGAAGCCTTCAAACTTTTTCTGCGCGGTGAGGTATTTGAAAAGCGGTTGAGCAGTTTCGCCGCGAACGTCGCCCTTTGCAAAAATCGTGAACGTCACGCCGTAATTGACCTTGCAAAAACTTTGAACTTCGTCGTTGGTGCCGGGCTCTTGTCCCGCGAATTGATTGCAGGGGAAGCCGAGAATCTCAAAGCCTTTATCCTTGTAAGCGTCGTAAAGTTTTTGAAGCTCCTCGAATTGAGGGGTGAAGCCGCATTTGCTGGCGGTGTTGACGATTAAAAGCACCTTGCCTTTGTAATCCGCCAAAGATTTTTCTTCGCCGCGTTTGGTTTTCGCCGTGAAGTCGTAAACGCTCATAAAATTTCCTCCTTAAGCCGTCGCAAGCAACTCTTCAATCTTGCGCTTGTCGAAGCCGACAACGTAATTCACGCCGTCAATCGTCGTAACCGGAACAGCCAAGTCGCCCGAAATTTTCAAGCACTCTTTGGCAGCCTCTTCGCTCTCTTCCACGTCGCGCACTTCATATTCGACGCCGCGTGCATCAAGAAAACGCTTCACCTTGTCGCACCAAGGGCATCCCTCGAAAGAATAAACTTTAACCATAAAATTTCCTCCTTATACATAAGATATTCTATCGGTTTGTTGAAAATCTCGGTGAGCTTGGCTTTGTCCTTCGCCGTGAAATTTCTTTGTCCGAGCATTTTGCGCGAAATATTTTGACTCGATAAGCCAAGAAATTTTGCCAGACGCTTATAAGATAAATAATGTGCATCAATTTCAGTTGTCAAATTTTTATACGGACTGTTCGCACGTTTCCCCGATGAAATATGTGCGCAATGTTCAAAAGTTTTTGGAATGCCTTTGAGAGTCGTTCCAATCTTTGCCCGATGTTCGAATGAAAGCGTTGTTCCTTTTTTCCCCGATGAAATGTTCGCGCAATGTTCCGGTGAAAAAAATTTGCCTTTTTTTGCAATAGAAATTTTTGAGCAATGTTCGGGCGTGCGTTTCAAGCCGACAATCCCTTCGCCGCCGTCAGTCAAATTGTATCCATTAGGAGACTTGGTGTTAAGCAGGATTATGAAAAATTTTTCCCACGTGTCCATTTCGTCTTTCGACGCGCAAGTTTTGATGACACTGCAACGAAAACTTTTCCAACCATATTTTTTAATAGCCCTGTCGACATACTGGTCGCCGCGTTTATGCTCGTTAATTCTTTTCCTGAGATTTGTCGTTTGCCCAACGTACATTTTACCGCTAATCTTGTTGAGCAGAAAATAAATCATACCGTCAACCATAAGAATCCCTCATTACAGGCAAAGCAATTTATCCAATGCCTCTTTGTCGTAATCCAAAACGTAATTCACGCCGTCAATCGTCGTGGCAGGCACCGCCCAATCCATGCCCGTCATTTTCTTGCAAGCCTCGCGGGCGGCGGGGTCTTTTTCGAGGTCGAGTTCCTCAAACTCAACGTCTTTGGATTTTAGGAAACGTTTCACCTTAGCGCACCACGGACAACTTTGAATCGTGTAGACTTTAACCATTTAAATCCGTCTCCTTGAGTTTGGAAAGATATTTTTCGGCAAGCAGAGCCGCTGTCGTTCCGTCTGCTGCTGCCGTCGTGAGTTGCCGAATTTCTTTTTCGCGAACGTCGCCCGCCGCAAATACTCCCGCGATTTCCGTTTTGCAATCTTCGCCCGCAGGAATTCTTCCGCTTGCCGTCAAGGTCAGCTCGTCTTTAAAAAGTTGCGTGTTCGGTTCGACGCCGATATTAACAAAAATTCCGTCGATTGACAAGGTTTTGGTCTCGCCCGATTTTTTGTCGAAGACTTCAACTTCCTCAAGGCGTTTGTCGCCGCGAAGAGCTTTTATATCCGTCTGCAACATGATTGTAACTTTTTCATTGGCGCGAAGTCTCTTTTGCGAAAAATCATCTGCGCGAAGTTCCGAACGATGAATCAGATAAAGTTTCTTCGCGTACTTGGTTAAAAAGTTCGCCGCGTCGACAGCCGCATTTCCGCCGCCGGCAACCGCAATAATTTTTCCGTCGTAAGCGTGACCGTCGCACAGCTCGCAATAGTGAACGCCGCGCCCCGAAAATTTTTTCTCTTCGGGCAAGGGAAGTTTCCTGCGATTCATGCCGCTTGCAATTATCACGACATCCGCCTCGTAAATTCTTTCCTGCGTCTCAATTATTTTCGGCGAAGTCTTCAACGAAACTTTTTCAATCTCGTCGAACTCGTCAATCACCGCGCCGAAGTTTTCCGCTTGAGTTTGAATGGTCGAAATCAAATCGCCGCCGCGAACACTGACGAAGCCGGGATAATTTTCAATGTCGGTCGCGTTTGCAATTTGCCCGCCGATTAAACCGTTTTCCAAAACCAAAGTGTCGAGATTCATGCGCCCGCAATAAAGAGCCGCCGTCAAGCCCGCCATGCCCGCGCCGATAATCACAACGTCTTTGTGAATTCGTTCTTTCATAAAGTTGCCTCCTTAAGAAGTGAAAAACATATGCGCAACGGGAGCCGCGATAAGCAAACTGATGATTGTGCGTTCAAGGAAGAGGATAAAAAGTTCGGGGAGGTTGACGGGAATTTTCGAGCCGAGAATCAATCCGCCGACTTCCGACAAATAAATCAGCTGCGTGACGGAAATGACTGCCACGATAAATTTTGCCATCGGGCTGGTGATTGTGCCCGCCGCCAAAACCGACGGCGTAAACATATCCGTGAAACCGACTATCATTGTTTTGGAAACCGCTTCGGCTTGAGGAACGTCGAGCAGTTGCAAGAGCGGCAGGAAAGGCAAGCCGAGCGTATCAAAAATCGTCGTGTGATTCGCCAAGACCAAAGCCAAAGTTCCTATGCACATGACGACCGGCAACACGCCGAACCACATGCCCGCCGCGTTTTTGAAAGCACCTTCCATGAATTGTTCAAAGCCGCGATGTTCCGCGACGCGCTCACGAGCCAAAGCGATTCCGTATTGGAAAGAGGTCGTGTAGCCTTCGGGAAGCGATTCGCCCATTGCCTTGCCGGGAACCAAATACTCATCTTTCTTCAAAGACAGCGGAGGGATTCTCGGCAAGATTAACGCGCAGACAATTCCAATCGCGCAGATTAAAAGATAGTACAGCCCGAAATATTCCATCAAGTCGACTTGAGCCAAGACGACGATAGAAAAAGTTATCGACACGGCGGAGAAGGTCGTCGATATGATAGCCGCCTCGCGTTTGGAGTAGTAGCCGCCCTCGTATTGATTGGCGGTGAGCATGACGCCCAAAGTTCCGTCGCCAATCCAAGAGGTTATGCAGTCGACGGCAGCGCGACCGGGTATCGTGAACAGCGGGCGCATAACTTTTGTAAGCATTGCCCCGATAAATTCAAGCAGCCCGAAATCGAGGAGCAGAGGCAAGAGCAAACCTGCAAGCAAAAAAATTACGACGAGGACGCTCAACAAATCATTGAGGACGAAGCCGCCGTTATCGCCTGAAGTTATCAAACCTATCATGCTGTCGGGATTGTCAGCGTCGATGCCGAAATACGTCAGCCAAATAAAAATCGCGCCGACGATTCTAATCACGACCCAAATTGCCGTCGTCGAAAAGGTGTTGGCAACAATCGGATAAGTCGCGATGAAATTCGGCTTGCCCAGAAAAATTATCCCCAGCACAGCCGAAACCGTCACGATAATCAGGCACAGCCCCGGCAACATGTCGCCTATCGCATTGCTTATCATGTCCGCGATAATTTTCACGACGATTGTCCAGCTCCCGTCGTATTGCACGGGAATCATGAAGAGGATAATCCCGACGATTGACGGCACCAAAAAGCCCGCCAGTGAACCTTGTTGTTTGTTTTCCATTTCAATCTCCTTCGCAAAATTTTTAGAGAGAAACTCCCGAAACAAAATCGCCGATTATTATAGCACGTATCCCGCCGCTTTCAAGAAAAAAAATAGCGGTCGAGTTGACCGCTCCAAAAATTTTTCAGCGTATATGACGCATTGAGTTCACGGGGATGTTGGCGACGAGCGCAACCGAATCGGAATCATTTTCCAAAGCAATTTCCATATCGGCGCGGTTTATGTTCATGTATTTGGAAAGGACGCCGATAATTTCTTCCTTAATCTTTTCCATAATTTCGGGCGAAATGCTGGCGCGGTCGTGAATCAAAACGACTTGCAAGCGTTCCTTGGCGACCGTCCCGGATTTTTTTTCGGACATACCGAAGACCCTTTTTAAAACGTCAAGCATGGACAGCCCTCCTTACAGCAAGCCGAAAAGTTTCTTCAACCGGGCGAAGAAGCCTTCCTTTTGCGGTTTGAGAAAAGGAACGTCCTCGCCGCAAAGACGGGCGACGATATTTTTGTAAGCCTGCCCCGCCGTCGAACCGTTCATTGTGATAACGGGCTCGCCTCTGTTCGTGGCAACGACAACATTTTCATCGTCGGGAACCTGTCCTATGCACGCGACCGATAAAATTTCGTCGATATCGGTCATGTCGAGCATATCGCCTTTCTCAACCATCTGCGGACGGATTCTGTTGACGATAAGCTTGACGTTTTCTTTATCGGCACGACCGAGCTCACCGATAATTTTGTCGGCGTCGCGCACCGCTGAAATTTCCGGCATGGTCACGACGATTGCGGTATCGGCGGCGGCTATCGCTGTCTTGAAACCCTGTTCAATGCCGGCGGGACAATCGATGATGATAAAGTCGAATTCCTTTTTCATCTCGTCGCAGAGAGTGATGAGCTGTTCAGGATTGACGGCGGACTTATCCTTGACTTGAGACGTGGGCAAGAGATAAAGATTTTCGTATTTCTTATGACGAACGAGAGCTTTTTTGTAGGCAACGCGTCCGCTTGTCACGTCGACCAAATCATACAAAATGCGATTTTCCAAGCCGAGCAAAAGGTCGAGATTGCGCAAGCCGGTATCGGTATCAATCAACGCGACTTTGTTGCCGCGCATGGCAAGCCCGACGCCGATATTGGCAGTGGTTGTCGTTTTGCCGACGCCGCCTTTGCCCGAAGTAATTACTAAAATCTTACTCATAAAATT
>CAMVAG010000107.1 GCA_947165405.1 uncultured Selenomonadales bacterium | reverse complement strand
TCGACGAAGCTCGCGGACGTTGAGGCTTGGGATTCGTTGAGCATGGTGTCGTTTTATTCTTTCTGCGATTCAAAACTCAATCGGCGGCTCTTGCCCGAACAAATTAAATCCGCGCAGACCGTCGAAGATTTATTCAAGCTGGCAACGGGTGAGGCGTCATGACGAACGCGATTTTGCTTGACGAAAAAGACAACGTCGCCACCTGCACTTCCAAAGCTGCGGCGGGCGATACGATTAAAATTCTCGGCGGCGGAGAAATTGTTTGCGTCGAGGACGTTCCGATTTGGCACAAGGTCGCGCTGAAAAAAATTTCTTGCGGCGAAAAAATTTTCAAGTACGGAGAAATTATCGGCGAGGCGTCGAAAGACATTGCGGCGGGCGGTTGGGTTTCCGATAAAAATATTTTCAGCGTGCCGCGAGACTATGCAAGCGAGATGAAAGCAATTAGGAATGCGCAATGCGTAATGCGTAATGAATTTGATTTTAATTGCGCATTACGAATTACGAATTACGCATTGCAGTTTTACGGATACAAGCGGGCGGAAGGTCGTGCGGGCATTCGCAATCACGTTTTGATTTTGCCGACGTGTGCTTGCGGAAGTGAGACGGCCAGAATTGTTGCAAGCCAAGTGCGCGGCGCGGTCAACATAATTTTCAACACGGGCTGCTCGGACGTTCAAGCCAACACCGATTTATCGCAAAAAATTTTGACGGGCTTCGCGTGCAATCCCAACGTCTTCGGCGTCGTGATTATCGGCTTGGGTTGCGAGACGGTGCCTCATGCCAAACTGCGCGACAAGATAAAATCCATGACAAGCAAGCCCGTAATTTCTTTCGGCATTCAAGAGGAAGGCGGCACACTCAAGACGATTGAAAAGGCTGTTCGTGCTGCGCGGGACTTGGCGGCGGAAGCGGCTCTTCAACAAAAAGAACTCTGCGACATTTCCGAATTGCTCATGGGCATTGAGTGCGGCGGCTCCGATGCGACAAGCGGCATTGCCTCGAATCCTGCGGTCGGCAATTTGAGTGACAAATTGATTGACTTGGGCGCGTCGACTTTGATGAGCGAATCGATTGAGTGGATTGGCGGCGAACATGTTTTGGCAAAACGGGCGGCGACTCCCGAACTTCACAACCGAATCATAAAAATTTGCGCTGATTACGAAGCTCACTTGAAAGCGGCGGGTCAAGATTGTCGAGCCGGTCAACCGACACCCGGAAATAAATTCGGCGGGCTGTCGACTATCGACGAAAAAAGTTTGGGTTGTATCAAAAAGGGCGGCACGCGTCCGATTGTCGAGGTTCTCAATCAAGCAGAACGTCCCACTAAACGCGGGGCAATCGTCATGGACACGGCGGGCTACGATATTTCCTCCGTGACTTCGATGGTTGCTGCCGGTTGCAACGCGATTATCTTCACGACGGGACGAGGCACCCCGACCGGCAACGCGATTGTTCCCGTGCTCAAAGTCACTGCCAACGCCCAAACTTTTTCTTGGATGGAAGACAATATCGACGTTGACTTGAGCGGGATTATCGCCGGCGATTTGACGATAAGCAATGCGGGCGATTTGCTTTTGAAAAAAATTCACGACGTTTGCAACGGGCGGCTCACGAAGGCTGAAGCTTACGGCTTTTCGGATATCGCTGTTGACCACGTCTGCCGATTCATTTAGGAGAGAAAAAATTTGAGTGTGACTTTTGATTTTAAAGGAAAAAATTTTGTGGTGGTCGGTGCGTCGTCGGGTATCGGTCGTCAAGCGGCGATTGAACTTTCACACAGCGGCGCGAACGTCTTGGCTATCGGCAGGAACTTGGAACGCCTCGCCGAGCTCAAAAAAAATTCGCCGTTGAGTCTCGTGAAACATCCTCCGCGAATTTTTACCGAACAACTTGATGTGCTTACTGCGACGCCCGAAGATTGGGCGGAGGTTTTGGACAACTTCACGAGCGTGGTCGGCAGAATCAACGGCGGAGTTTATACGGCGGGCATTTGGGGTTTGACGCCGCTTAATTCTTTCGACGAAGCTCTTGCCCATAAAATTTTCGACACGAGTTTTTGGGGCGCGGTTAATTTCGTTCAAAGTGCAACACGAAAAAAATTTTCTGACGGCGGCGCGTCGTTCGTGCTGATGAGTTCGATAGCAGGTGAGTTCAGCGGAAAAAGTTTGTTCGCGTATTCGGCGGCAAAAGCGGCGGTTCAAGCGGCGGTAAAATCTTTCGCGGCAGAAATAATTCGCAACAAGCACAGGATAAATTCGGTGGCACCCGCGCTTGTCAAAACGGAAATGATGCAAAACGAAATGTATGCGGCGGCGGCAAGCGAGGAAATTATTTCGCGGCACCTGTTGGGCGTCGGCACGGCTCGTGACGTTGCGGGCATGATTTTATTTTTGTTGAGTGACAGAGCGGCTTGGATAACCGGTCAAAATTTTTTCGTGGACGGCGGCTACACCGTCGGCTCCTACACGTGAAGCATTCAGAACACAAAATTAAGCGTACTTCATCACGACACCGCGTATCATGTCGCTGACTCTTTTGCTGTGGTCAAGTGCCTCTTCAACATCTTCCAAAATGTCTTTCCATTTTATAAGGTGGATAACCGCACGGCTGGCTCCGTGTTCCTTAGCCGCCTCGACTGCCTCATCGAAAAGTATCCCGATATCTGCGCGGTAAATCAAATCGCCGCGGCTTTCATTATCAGAAATTTTGTGAACAGCGTCGAGTATCTCGCGCTGATTTTTTTTCACGTCGTTTAAAAGTTTAAAGGCTTTGACAAGTTCAACGGTGTTATCAAGTAAAAGTTTCGTCAAGGCGTGAGAGCGTTTCGTCGAGTGCCCCGCGTGATACATGATTATCCTCTGCAACGCCCCCTGCAACATGTCGACGCCTTTATCAAGTTCGTTCGCGATTGCGTAAATGTCCTCGCGGTCAATGGGCGTGATAAAGCTCAAGTTCAGCTTGTTGATAATTTTTTCGTTGACCGCGTCAGCCGCCGATTCGAGTCCCAAAATTTCTTCGATATGTTCAAGTGCCTTGTTCGGATCTTTTATCACGTCGTCGAGCAGCACTGCTCCCAAGTGAAAAAATTTTGCGTTCTCCAAAAACAAATCGAAAAACTCCGTGTCCTTTCGTGAGAAATTGAACATCTCATTGCCTCCTTTTTTGATTCAGGTTTTGTCTTCGCCATGAAGTTTATCATAATAAAATATTGCATTTTCGTCAAAAAAAATCAGAGCATGTTGGTAAAGTCCAAAAGTAAAATTCTTTAGTAAAATGAATTTGAAATCGGCACCATAAATTTGAACGGCGGGCGACGTGCGCGGTTATTTTTATTTGAAAAGATATTCCTCATGAAAAAGTAAAAAATAAAAAAAGCGCGACTTCCTCGAAGGTTGCCGCGCAATTTTTTTATCTTCTGCCGCGTTTGAAGGAAACGATTATATAACGATAAGGTTCCTCGCCCGCGCTGTGTGTTTCGACGCGTTCGTTGTCTTGCAAGACGGTATGAATAATTTTTCGTTCGTGACGATTCATCGGCTCAAGCTTAACATCGCGACGAGTTTTAATCACGCGCTCGGCGACACCTTTGGCAAGTTTGGTCAAAGCCTGTTCGCGGCGGCGGCGATAATCCTCAACGTCAAGCGTGAAGTGAATTTTATCTTCCGTCTTGCGATTGACTGCCAAATTTAAAAGATATTGCAAGGCGTCGAGAGCCTGTCCGCGTCTGCCGATAAGGACGCCCAAATTTTTGCCGCTCAATTCGATAAGGCAACCTTCCTCCGCGTTGTCGGTGATTTTCATCGTGGCTTGAAGGTTCATTGCCGCGAAGACTTCTTTCAAAAAATCTTCCGCCGCGTCAATGATTTTATCGCGGTCAAAAATTTCCGAAGGTTCTTCTTCGACGGGCGACGGTTCCAAAATCGGTTCAATCGCGGGAAGTTCCTCCTCGACGACAGGTTGAATCGGTTGAGGAGGTTCTTCAATTTGCGCGGGCGCTTCGATTTTCGGAGGCGGTTCTTTGACTGTGGCACGAATTTTGGCGGGCGTTCCGCCGAAGAGTCCCAAGAATTTTTTCGACGGCTCCTCCAACACTTCTATTTCAAGGTCGTCTCTTTCGACGCCGAGTTGTGCGACCGCCGCTTGAATTGCCTCTTCAATCGTCTTGCCGGTCTTCTCAATCATCTTTGCCATTTAAGCAGCCTCCTTGTCGTCGTCCTGCCTGTTCGTCCACCACTGCTGAATGATTTGCACGATGTTCATTGTCACCCAATAGAGCACCAAGCCCGCCGGGAAATTCAAACTTATCCAGCCGATAAACAACGGCATGATTATCATCATAATTTTCATTTGCTGATTGGCTTCGCTTGCGTTCGACATCATTTTTTGTTGCAGGAAAGTTGTCGCCGCCGAAAGGAACGGCAGGGCATAAGTCGGGTCGGGTTCTGACAAACTCGGCAACCACGCAAATGACGGAGCCGCGCCGCCGTAGTCGAAGGCATAGAGCGTGTAATACATGCCCATTAATATCGGCATTTGAATCAGCATGGGTAAGCAACCCGACATCGGATTTGCGCCCTCTTTTTGATAAAGCTCCATCAATTTTTTTTGCATGACTTGCGGATTGTCTTTGTACTTTTCTTGCAACTTTTTCATCTGCGGTTGAATGCGTTGCATCGCCTTCATTGATTGGAGTTGCTTTTTCGTGAGCGGGTAGACCAAAATTTTTATCAATATGGTTAAAAGGATTATCGCCAAGCCGTAGCTGGGCACGCCGAGCATTTCCGTCAGTGAATAGAGCGCATTTAAAATAAGGCTCATTATTTTTTCTATCGGCTCAAATATTCCGCCAAAGAGTCCGGGTTCTTCCAAAACAACACTTCCTTTTTAGGAACCAATTCCTAATTCCTCATTCCTAATTCCTAATTATTTCACGGGGTCGTAGCCGCCTTTTGAAAAAGGATTGCAGCGCAGGATTCTTTTGAGCGTCATGAATCCTCCGCGAGCCCAACCGTATTTTTGAATTGCTTCCAGTGCGTAATTTGAACACGTCGGCACGAAGCGACAACACGGGGGCTTGAGCGGCGACAACCATCGTTGATAAAATTTTATGCAAGCTATTAAAAGATTTGTCATGAGTTAAAAAGTTTGGCGCGTCTGCACAAGTCGAGGAAAGCTTTTTCGGCAGCTTGAAATTTTGCATTGACGAGGAACTTTCGCCCGACAAGAATCATTCCAAAATCGCGGCGAAGAAAATTTTTATTGAGCCGATAAGCCTCGCGCATGAGACGCTTGACACGGTTGCGAACGACCGCGCCGCCGAGTTTCTTGCCTGCCGCGAAGCCGACCTTGCCGTTATAGCGAGCGTCATTGACGACGAGCAAAACAAACGCGTGATTGGCAAACGACTTGCCGTGAGAGTGTACCGCGTTGAAGTCATGCTTGCCGCGAAAAATTTCACTTTTGCTCAAACGAAACACTTAAATCCTCCGTCCGCCGATAAGCTTAAAAAAAAGGCCACTCCGATTAGTGACCTGTCGCACCCTCAAGCTGTAAGCACTTTCCTGCCACGCTGACGGCGTCTCTTAATGACAAGCCGCCCGCCTTTAGTTTTCATGCGTTCGCGAAAGCCGTGCGTTTTTTTGCGCCAATGTGTGTTTGGTTGAAAAGTCCGCTTCAAGCCCGACACCTCCCTACAAAAAGATAACAATGCCGATTATAGACGAGGCATTTTTTTGTGTCAAGTAAATCTTATAAATAAAGGCGGCGTCGAAAAGTCTTTCTGCAACGGGCGCGGCGTCTCGAATAAAATTGCTCGCAAGTCCGTCGCCAAAACGTCAAGCGATAAAATTTTTTGATAAGGCTCAAGTTTTCTGCGGCGTTCAAAAATGTCGCGGCGATTTAAATTTTTCGTGAGCTTTGTGATTTTCGGCGCGGAAATTTTTTTCAGCAGTGCCCGTCCGCGTTCGTTGAAAGCCAAAATTTTTATGCAAGTCGTCGCGTCGAATTCGGCAACTTCTTCCGCCGTCAAGTTCAATAAAAAATACAACAGCAAGCGTCGAATTCGGCTCGCAGTGTAACGTCGACCGATTAAATTTTTCAACAGATCCGCGAAATTTTTTGAGGTCGCCGCGTTCAACAATCGGAACTCCAAACCCTCCGTCATGCCGTAAATTTTTTTCAGCTCATCGACCCGCGAAGTCAACAGCTTTGATAAAATCGGGCGGAACAAAAAATTTTCGTCGACCAAGCCCGAAAGTTTTTCCTCGCGCAAGGCTTTCAAAGTGTCGTCCGAAACTTGCGCGGAAATTTTTTCCCAAGCCGGAGGATTTTCGTAAAGAGCTGCTCGAA
The DNA here is from genome assembly GCA_947165405.1 of uncultured Selenomonadales bacterium. Classification (GTDB taxonomy): domain Bacteria; phylum Bacillota; class Negativicutes; order Selenomonadales; family Selenomonadaceae; genus Quinella. The sequence continues at coordinate 1,156 of CAMVAG010000107.1, read as the reverse complement.
TCGCCGACGCGCTCGAAAATTTTTCACGCAAGGTTAAATCGTCGTAAGCCGCCCCGACTCGTTCGATTATCAGCGGCGAAATTTTTTCGGGCAGGGCGCGCAGATATTCAATCGCCAAAATCGTGTTCGGCTGCCGCAAAATTTTTTCGTCAAGCTTCGTGACCTTCGATAAAATTTTCGTGACTGCCGCCGCGTATGAAATGCCTTGAGCCATCTGTTGCCGAAGTTCCTCCGCGAAAAATTTTTCCTCGAAAGCCGTCGCCGCCGATTTTAATTTCTCAATGTCAGTGATTTCCGCGCCGAATGCCAAAGTTTCGACGACGCCCAAACTTTCCAACAATCTGATTGCGCCGCGTGCAAAGTCTTGAGCACTGCGCACCGCCGAAACGAACGGCAATTCCAAAACCAAATCGACGCCGCCCGAAATTGCAAGCCGTGCCCGCGTAAATTTGTCGAGGATTGCAGGCTCTCCTCGTTGCGTGAAACTTCCGCTCATGACCGCGACGATTTCTCCGCCGCAAAATTTTTTTATCTCGGAAATTTGATGCGCGTGCCCCATGTGAAACGGATTGTACTCCGCGATTATCCCGACTGCCATTTTACGAAAAAGAAACGTGCAGGGCGTTGCCGCGTTTGGCAAGCCGGTCGAAAAATTTTTCTTTCGGGACAACGCCGGGCTCCAGCTTAAAGCCGGTAATATTTTTTTCGACGGCAAGCCACGACACTACATCGATTGAAAAATCGGAAGCACTCTTCGCGGCGGGATTTTTTTTGAAAATCAACACGCCGTCCTCCAAGCACCAAAAAATATTTCTGCCGCCGTTTTCAAGTCGGTTGCCGCAATAGCAAGCAGTGAATGCCGTATCGCCAATCGTCTTGACGCTCGCGGGTATCGTCAAAAGTTCAAGGCGTCTGCAATCGATAAAGGCGTTCGCGGAAATTTTTTCGACGCCCTCCTCAATGACAATCTTTTGAATATCAAGTAAGCTGTCGACCCACGGCGGCTCCTCTTTGGAATAATCTTTTATTTCGCGCACGCCACCGACTGTCAGCGTTTTGCCCTCGACCTTCCAACGTAACTTTTCAACAATGGGCTTCGGTGTCTGATTCACGACGGGAATAAATTTTCGCTCATTGGCGGGCTTAGTTGTCGACG
>CAMVAG010000106.1 GCA_947165405.1 uncultured Selenomonadales bacterium | reverse complement strand
ATTCCCAATTGTTAAAAGGATTATGCCACACGGCGGCGAAAAAGGCAAACAGGAAGCAGGAACAGGAAGCAGGAATCAATTACAATGACAGAAATAAAACCGAACGAAAAATTTTTGAAGGGCACATTCATCTTGACGATAGCGAGTTTCGTCGTGAAGGTAATCGGCTCTTTGAATTGGATATTCGTTTCAAGGATACTCGGCGGCGAGGGCATAGGGCTCTATCAAATGGCGTTCCCGATATATTTTTTCGCGTTGACGGTCTCACAGGCGGGCGTACCGGTTGCAATTTCAATCATCACGGCGGAGCGCGTTGCCTTGAAAGATATTTTCGGAGCAAAGCGTGTCTTCCGAATATCGATGGTGCTCATGCTGTTCACGGGAATATTTTTTTCGGTGCTTACATATTTTTCGGCGCAGTGGTTAATCGATTGGCAATTCATACGCGACCCGCGAGCTTACATGTCGATAGTTGCCTTGTCACCGACAATTTTCTTTGTAACTTTTTTGGCGTCGAGTCGAGGCTACTTGCAAGGTTGGCAACGCATGACACCGACGGCGGTCAGCCAAATCGTCGAGCAAATTTTCCGCGTGATAGTCATGATTTTGTTGGCGGATTTATTTTTGCCTTGGGGTCTTGATTACGCGGCGGCGGGTGCCAGTCTCGGAGCATTGGCGGGCGCGGTCACCGGCTTAATCGTTTTGATTTACTTCCACATAAAATTGAATCGCGACATCGAAAAAACTTACGGCGTAGATTTAAAACCTTCGCCCGAAACCGAACACGAATCGACAAGCTCAATCATCAAACGGATTTTCAAATTGGCATTGCCGGTCAGCGCGGCGTCAATCATGTTGCCGGTCGTGTCGAATTTGGATTTAATGATCGTCCCGCAGCGTTTGGAAGTGGCGGGCTATTCGGTGCGGCAGGCGACGGAGCTTTTCGGATATTTGACGGGCATGGCGGTTCCTCTCGTGAACTTGGCAACAATTTTGACGGCGTCTTTGGCAGTGTCAATCGTCCCGGCAATTTCGGAGGCACGCGCTTTAAAAGACACGGCAAGAATTTTTCGGCAGACGGCGGCGGCAGTGAGGATTTCAAATTTCGTGTGCTTCCCTGCGTTTGTGATAGTCTTCTTCCTCGCCACGCCTATAGCAAGTTTGATTTACAATGCGCCGGGCGCGGGAGATGCCGTCATGATTTCGGCGGTGTCGATAATTTTGCTCGGACTTCATCAAGTTTCGACGGGCGTCTTGCAAGGCTTGGGACACACGACAATTCCGATGATTAACATGGTTTTGGCGGCGGCGGCGAAAGTCGTTTTGAACTGGACTTTGACGGCAATGCCCTCGTTGGGAATCATGGGTGCGGCTTGGGCGACGGCGGCTGATATGGGCGTTGCGGCATTCATAAATCTTTACTTCATCCACAAATACATCGGCTATCGCATGGAGCTCGGACAACTCTTCAAGACAATCTGCGCGGCGGGAGCAATGGCAATCGTCGTGAAGTTTTTCTATGAGTTGACGGCGGCGCAATGGCACATGGAAATTTTCTCGACGTTCGGAGCAATCGGCGCGGGCTGCGTTGTCTATGTTGCGGTATCGGCTCTTCTCGGCGGCTTGCTCGAAGAGGACATGGCGCGCATACCGATGGTCGGCAAGTTCGGAATAAAAATCTTTCGCAAGCTCGGTATCTTCAAGGCGTGAAAAATTTTTAAGCTTTCTTCCTTTGCGGTTTTCTTCTACTTTCTTTTGCATGCCCAAAAGAAAGTAGCAAAGAAAAGGGCACCTCGCGGGGGCGTTAATGTCATCCGTGACGGCTCCAAGTTTCATTGTTAATGGTGTATCAATATGAAAAAAATTTTGCTCGTTTATAATCCCGTGTCGGGTCATGCCGCGTTCAAGAATCGTTTGGACAGCGTGATAGAAAATTTTCAGCAGCGAGGAATTTTTTTATCGGTCTACAGAACTTGCGCGGGCGACAACTCAAGCTTCGTCGACTGCGTGAAAATTTCTCAAGCCGAAGGAATCCTCGCGGCGGGCGGCGACGGAACTCTGCACGCCGTGATTAATTGGCTCAAAAAAAATTTGATTGACTTGCCCGTCGGGATTATCGGCAGCGGCACTTCAAACGACTTCGCGACGCATTTGGAACTTGACGACGAAAAAATTTTTGACGCGGTGGCTTCGGGCAAGACGCGCCCCGCAGATTTGGGCTTGGTCAACGGCAAAGAATTTTTTATCAACGTGGCAAGCGCGGGCGTCTTCACCGGCATTGCTCACGAAGTTGATTCGCGGCTGAAAAATTTTTTGGGCAAGAGTGCTTACTACCTGCGCGGGCTCGGCGAGCTGAAAAATTTCAAAACCGTGACGCTTGAGCTGACGGCGGACGAGAAAAATTTTTCGATTGAGGCTTTTTTATTTTTGATATTAAATTCGCCTTCGGTTGCGGGCTTCAAAAAAATTTCTGACGCCGCAAAAATTGACGACGGCAAATTGGATTTACTTGCGTTGAAAAAATGTTCGGTGCCCGCGCTGATTGCTTTGACGAAAAAAATTTTGGCGGGCGAGTGCATTGACTCCGATGAAAATATTTTTTCCTTGCAAGCAAAAACTTTCGAGATAAATTCTTCCGTCAAACTCATGAGCGACCTTGACGGCGAGGCGGGCGATCCCTTGCCGCTGAAGATTGAGACGTTAAAGCACGCGATAAGATTTTTTTGCTGAAATCTTGACATAAACAAAAAGCTGTGATATACTTTGCCTCCTTTATTAGAAAGGAGGTTTTTGATTTGAAAAAAGACAGCATTTTTCGATAGCGTTGATTGTGAATCTTCAAAGACCGACCGAAGTCGGAATTGTTCTTTCAAAATTTAATGGAGGATTTTACAATGGATAGAACAGCTTGTTTTATTGACGGCGGATATTTTCAAAACGTTCTCAGATATTTCGCAGAGCCGAGAATAGACTTTTCAAAATTGTCTGCTCGCATGAAGGGTTCGAAACAATTATTAAGGACGTACTACTATAATTGCAAGCTTTTGACAAGCGAAAATCCTACCGACGAAGAGATTAAGCGTCGTGATAAGCAAATGGGATTTTTTAACAGATTGCAGATGATTCCGCAATTTGAATGTAAGTTTGGGACACTCGAGCGGCGTCTCAACGGTGACGGAGAAACGATAAAACCCGTTCAGAAGCAAGTTGATGTTATGATGGCATTGGATATTGCGACGTTGAGTTTGAAACATCTGATAACCGAAGCAAAGATTATCAGCGGAGATGCCGATTTAATCCCGGCGATTCAAATTGCAAAGAATGAGGGTGTTGTCGTTGAATTGTTTTATTCAGTCGGCACGGTCAGTCGCGAACTTTTGCAAATTGTCGATTCCGCCACGGAGATAAATTATGATTGGCTTGAAGAAATTATAATGAAAGAAGAAAATAATTTCTACTGAAGAACTTGAAAGCTGGTTGCAGCTTGTTGATATGAAAAAACTGCCTTCCTCATTCGGAGGGCAGTTTTTGATTTTATTCGTATGATTCGTGCTTGATAAAGTTGCGCAAATGAATTAAACTTGCCGCATTGACAATAAAGCTGAAAACTTCAACGAGGAGGAAAAGATTTTGTTATATTGCAAGGTTGATACGAATTTGAACTTCGCGAGCCGCGAGAAGGAAGTCGAAAAATTTTGGGCGGATAATAATATTCAACAGAAGGCAATCGACAACCGCGAGGGCTGCGAAGATTATACTTTCTATGACGGGCCGCCGACGGCAAACGGTCAGCCGCATATCGGGCACGTCTTGACACGCGTCATTAAAGATTTATTCCCGCGCTACCACTCAATGAAAGGTCAGAAAGTTTTGCGCAAAGCCGGCTGGGACACTCACGGCTTGCCCGTCGAGCTTGAGGTCGAAAAACTCATCGGCATTAACGGCAAGGAGCAAATCGAGGCTTACGGCATGGAACCTTTCATAAAAAAATGCCGCGAGTCGGTTTGGAAGTACAAAGCCATGTGGGAAGAATTTTCGGGCGTCGTCGGTTTTTGGGCGGACATGGAAAATCCCTATATCACTTACGAAAATTATTACATTGAGTCGGAGTGGTGGGCTCTCAAAAAAATTTGGGATAGAGGTTTGCTGTACAAAGGTCATAAAGTCGTGCCGTATTGTCCTCGCTGCGGAACGCCTCTTTCCAGTCACGAGGTTGCGCTCGGCTACAAAGACGTCAAAGAGCGTTCGGCTGTCGTCAAGTTCAAAGTCGAGGGTGAAGATGCTTACTTCCTTGCGTGGACGACGACACCTTGGACACTTCCCTCCAACCTCTGCCTCTGCGTCAATCCCAAAGTCGATTACGTGAAAATTCAAGTCGGCGATACGATTTATATTTTGGCGGAGGCTTTGGTCGATAAAGTCTTTGACGGTGTCGAAGGCGAACGAAAAATTTTGGCACGCTGCAAAGGAAAAGAGCTTGAATATAAAAAATACGAGCCGCTGTATCCTTTCGCCGACGAGATTGTCAAACGTTCGGGCAAGGCGGCTCACTACGTCACCTGCGACGATTATGTCACGACCGAAGACGGCACCGGCATTGTCCACTGCGCGCCGGCTTTCGGCGAGGACGATAACCGCGTTTGCAAGAAATATGATATTCCGTTCGTGCAGTTCGTCGACGGCAAAGGCAACATGACTTCCGAAACTTATTGGGCGGGAACTTTCGTTAAGGACGCCGATCCGCTGATTCTCAAAGACTTGAAAGAATCGGGCAAGCTTTTCAAAGCTCCTCCGTTCGAACACAGCTATCCTCATTGTTGGCGTTGCGATACTCCGCTGATTTACTACGCCCGCGAATCTTGGTTCATAAAGATGACGGCGGTCAAAGACGACTTGCTTAAAAACAATGCGAAGGTTAATTGGATTCCTCCGACAATCGGCAAGGGACGCTTCGGCGATTGGCTTGAGCATGTTCAAGACTGGGGCATAAGCCGCAACCGCTATTGGGGCACGCCGCTCAACATTTGGGAATGCAAATGCGGTCACCAACATTCAATCGGCTCAATCGAGGAATTAAAATCCTTGTCGACGAATTGTCCCGACGATATTGAATTGCACCGCCCGTATATCGACGCCGTAACTTTCCCGTGTCCGAAGTGCGGCGGCGAAATGCATCGTGTCCCCGAAGTTATCGATTGCTGGTTTGATTCGGGAGCAATGCCTTTCGCGCAGTGGCATTATCCTTTCGAGAACAAAAAGATTTTCGAGGAACACTTCCCCGCAGATTTTATCAGTGAGGCGGTCGACCAAACGCGCGGCTGGTTCTATTCGCTCATGGCGATTTCCACTTTGATTTTCGACGACACCGCTTTTAAAAATTGTATCGTGCTCGGTTTGGTTTTGGACAAAGACGGACAGAAAATGTCGAAGTCAAAAGGCAATGCCGTCGCCCCGATGGAAACGCTCGCCAAACATGGCGCGGACGCAATTCGCTGGTACTTCTACGAAAATTCCGCGCCTTGGCTCCCGAATCGTTTTCATGACGGCGCAGTCACTGAAGGGCAAAGAAAATTTCTCGGCACGCTTTGGAACACTTACGCCTTCTTTGTGCTTTATGCAAACATTGACGACTTCGACGCCACGAAATATCAGCTCGACTACGAAAAACTTTCCGTCATGGATAAGTGGCTTTTGTCTCGATTGAACACGATGGTTAAGACCGTCGACGACGCCTTGACGAATTACAAAGTTCCCGAATCTGCGCGGGCGTTGCAAGATTTCGTTGACGAGCTGTCTAATTGGTACGTTCGCAGAAGTCGTGCGCGTTTCTGGGCGAAAGGCATGGAGCAGGACAAGATTAACGCTTACATGACGCTGTACACCGCGCTTGTCACTTTGGCGAAGGCGGCGGCTCCGATGGTTCCTTTTATCACGGAAAATATTTATCGCAACCTCGTCTGCTCAATCGATAAGACTGCTCCCGAAAGCGTTCACCTTTGCGATTATCCTCAAGCCGACGAAAAATTTATCGACGCCGAACTCGAACGCAACATGGATTCCGTTTTGAAAATCGTCGTGCTCGGTCGTGCGGCGCGCAATGCCGCCAACATCAAGAATCGTCAGCCCGTTGCCGATATGTTCGTCAAGGCGGAGGCTCTTCCGAAATTTTTCGTTGAGATTATCGAAGACGAATTGAACGTTAAAAAAGTTGAGTTCCGCTCGGATATGGGCGAATTCATCAAATACAACTTCAAGCCGAATTTCCGCGTGCTCGGCAAAAAAGTCGGCAAGCGCATGGGCGAAGTCAAAGCCGCCCTCGAAAAACTCGACGGGCACTCGGCTAAGCTTGAACTCGACAAGACCGGCGAACTTAAACTCGGCGACATCACTTTGACGACGGAAGATATTGAAATTGTTATCACGCAGAGCGAAGGCTTCAACTGCCAAAGCGAGGGAGAAGTTTCGATTGCCCTTTCCACGACGTTGACGCCCGAACTTATCGAGGAAGGTTTTGTCCGCGAAGTTATCAGCAAGGTGCAAGTCATGCGCCGCGAAAGTGATTTCGAAGTCACGGACAGAATAAAAATTTTCGCTTCGGGCAACGACAAGCTCGCCGAAATTATCAAACGCAACGCGCAAGAGATTCAAGCCGTCACGCTCGCGAACGAAATTATTTTCTCCGCTCACGACGCCGCCAAAGATTGGGACATCAACGGCGAAAAAATTTCCCTCGCCGTGGAAAGGATTTGACATGATAAAAGTTTTGACTTGGTTCGTCTCAAACGACACAAAATTTCAAGATAAGGCAATTAAAATCTTGGAGCAACAGCACAATGGAATTGAAGTCGTCGGCAAAGCAGTAAACGAAGACATTGCCAAAGTTGACCGGGGGGGGGGATTATGATGTAATCCTCGTCGTTGGCGCAAAACAAATCGGCATGAGCAAAATCACGAAAAATGCCGCTCAACTAAAATTGCCTGAAGAAAAACTTTTGGGCGATTGGATTGTCTGCATTCCCGGCTTCGCGCTGAAAAAGTATCGTCGCCTGCAACGAGCGCGCCTTTCGATTTTTTCCCTCAACTGTTTCGGCGGGTTAATCAGCAACACTTTCGGTTTGCCGTTTTATTCGCCGTTCGTAAATCTGTTCATGTTTGAGAAAGAATTTATTTGTTTCTTGAAAGCACCGCGTGCATATATGGAAGAGCAACCGACATTTAAGGAAATGCGTTTTGAAAATACTTTGAAACGGAATTATCCTGTCGTTACTATAAGAAACGTCGATGTTTACATGAATCACTACATTGACTTCGATGAAGCAGTCAAGATTTGGGAGCGGCGCAAGCAACGAATTAATTGGTACAATCTTTTTGTTACGATGTTCACCGAGAATGAAAAAATTTTGGAGCAATTCGATGCGCTTCCCTACGGCAAAAAAGTTTGTTTCGTGCCCTTCAAGTCAAATTTGGATTCGGCGTGGTATATTAATCCCGAAATTAAATCGGCAGAGAAACATTTTTGGCGTCGGGTTAATCTTTTTGCGGGCGGTGACCCTTTTTACTATGACCCGTTCGACATGCTCCTCTACGGCAAGAAAACGCCGCTGATTGATATGT
>CAMVAG010000105.1 GCA_947165405.1 uncultured Selenomonadales bacterium | reverse complement strand
GGTTCGACTTCGGCTGACGTCGGTTGGCTCAATTCCGGCGGCATTATCACCGTCAAAGGCGACGCGGGCGACACGGCAGGGCATTGTTCAAGCGGCGGAAAAATTTATATCGGCGGTCGTGCAGGCACTCGAACGGGTTCGCTTATGAAACATGATCCGCTTTACGAGGAGCCGGAACTTTGGGTTCTTAAAAACGTCGGAAGTTTTTCTTTTGAATTCATGGGCGGCGGACGTGCGGTCATTTGCGGCGTCGATTGCGAAAATTTTTCCTCCGTGCTCGGCGAAAGAGCTTGTGTCGGCATGGTCGGCGGCGTCGTCTACGTTCGCGGAAAAATTTCCGATTATCCCGAAGATATTCTTTGCCTTGAACTTGACGCGGACGACGTGAAGTTTCTCAAGGGCGGCATGAATCATTTTCTTAACGCCGTCGAGAAATCCGAATTGATTGCCGAGCTTAGCGATTGGCGCGAGTGGAAAAAACTTCGCCCGCTGACCTTCGACGAGAAGAAGCCGCAACTTAAACCCGATCTTGCCGCGTTCAGAAAAAATGATTGGGTGCGCGGCGGAATTTTCAGCGACGTTGCCGAAGATGATTTCACCGTTCTCAACACGGTTAATCGCGGGCTGTATCGTTTGCGCGTGCCGGCTTGGGACAACGCAAAATTTTCTGCGCCGTGTCAATTTTTCTGCCCGACCGGTATTCCCACTCAACAGCGGCTTAATTTGTTGCGTCAAGGCAAAATCGATGAGGCGTTGCGGCTTGTGCTGAAGTATACGCCGTTTCCGGGTTCGGTTTGCGGCACGCTTTGCCCGAATCCCTGCATGGAAGGTTGCACGCGCTCCACGATTGACGAGGCGATTAAAATCGGCGAACTCGGTTTGCAATCGGCTTATGTTGAAGTTAACCCTCCAAAATTTTCTACAGGCAAAACGGTCGGGATAATCGGTGGCGGTGTCGCGGGATTGTCGGCGGCTTGGCAGTTGCGTTTGCTCGGTCATGAAGTCACAATCTACGACGACGCAGAAAAAATCGGCGGCAAACTCGCGCAAGTCATTCCGCATTCCAGAATTTCTCAAGAACTTTTGCAAGCCGAACTCAATCGCATTGAAAAAATCGGCGGCAAGTTCGTGACGGGTTGCAAAGTCGACGCCGCGAAGTTCAACGAAATTTGCGATACAAATGATGCTGTTTTGGTTACCGTTGGCGGACACAAGGCTCGATATTTTAATTGGGAAGGCGCAGAGCTTTTGACGCACGGCATAGAATTTTTGAAGGCGATTAATCGCGGAGAAAAACCTCACGTCGGAAAAAAAGTTGTCGTTATCGGCGGCGGCAATTCGGGCATGGACGTCGCCACTTCCGCTTACGAGCAGGGCGCGGAAAATGTTGTTGTCGTCGATGTCGTCAAGCCCGCTGCCTTTGCGAAAGAAATTCGGCGGCTGGAAAATTTCGGCGGGAAAATCGTTTGGCCGTTCGTGACAAAAAAAATCACCGACGACGGGATTTTCTCCGACGACGGCAGATTTATCGAAGCCGACCAAGTTATCGTTTCAATCGGCGAATCGCCCGTGCTTGATTTCCTGCCCGAAGTAAAAAAATTTCGCGATTGGCTTGTCCCCGACGCCGAGAAAAAAATTTTGCCGAAAGTTTTTGCGGCGGGCGACGTTATCAAGCCCGGCAGATTGACCGACGCAATCGGCGACGCAAGATTGACCGCGCTGATGATGAATCAATTTTTGCGCGGCGAAAAAATTTCTCCGTTGCCCGCGAAAAAAATCGTTCCGGCTGAAAATCTTTCAAAAAAATTTTTCGAGAAATGTCATCACTGCGACTTACCCGACCCGATGCATGAACATTTGCGTTGCGTGAGTTGCGGCACCTGTCGCGATTGCAAAATGTGTTTAAACTCTTGCCCCGAAAAAGCAATCACTCGGATTGAACATGACGACGGCACTTGGGAATATTTCAGCGACGAATCGAAATGTATCGGCTGCGGAATTTGCGCGGGCGTCTGTCCTTGCGGCGTCTGGAATCTCCAAAACAATCCCGAAGAAATTAAAATGTACTATCAACAAGATGATGTCTCTGCTCATTTGCAAAAAAGTCTATAAATGAATCATAAGCAGCGAGGAAGATGAATTTTCGAAATGATTATATCTCTCTAATCATGAACGAACGGCAGCGCGTGATGCTAAAGGAATTTTATAAAATTATGGTTGAAATTAACAGTCATATGATATAAACTTTCCCAAAAAAAGGAGGCTCTTTTATGAAGGAAAAAACTTTTATCACCATCACGCGCCAATATGGCAGCGGCGGTTTGTATATCGCCGAGACTCTCGCGAAAAAAATGGGCGTCAAATGCTACAATCGCAATATCGTAGCGGCGGCTGCGGAAAGTCTTGATACCTTCGAGGACGTTCAAACTGTAGTCGATAACGCTTACGACACGCCAAACGATTTTGTTGCATCGATTTCCGCGCTTGTCGGGCAAGGCGTCCCGCGTCAAAATCAAATGTACATTCAGCAAGCAAAAATTATCCGCGGACTTGCCGAGTGCGATGAATCGGCGGTCTTCGTCGGGCGTTGTGCCGATTACATTTTGCGAGACGTACCCAATCATTTTTCGTTCTTCCTTTACGCCGAAGACGAATGTCGCCGCGAAAGAGTTAAAGAATATTACAAAGATTTTTCCTTCCAAGACGTGCTGGACGTTGATAAAAAGCGCAAGAGTTATTACGCTTATTACACCGGACGCACTTGGGGTGACCCGCAAAATTACGATTTGATGATTAACACGACCAACATTTCGGCAGAGCATGCGGTAAAGATAATTCTTGATTATGTTGAACTTCGGCAGCAGTGAAGGAGGAATTTTAATGATTAAAGTTGGTATCATCGGTGCGGGACGTATCGGGCATGTGCACGGCGAAAGCATTTCCAAATTCGTCAAAAACGCAACAGTCAAAATGATTGCCGACCCGTTCATGAACGAAAAAACGGAAGCTTGGGCTAAGTCAATCGGTGTCGAGAAAACTACCAAAGACTACAAAGAAATTCTCAACGACCCCGAAATTGAAGCGGTATTAATTTGCGCGTCGACCGACCAACATTCCCCGCTGTCGATTGAAGCTCTCAAGGCGGGCAAACATGTTTTTTGCGAAAAGCCCATTGACCACGACGTTGAAAAAATTAAGGAAGTCCTTGCGGTCGTCAAAGCGTCGGGAAAAAAATATCAAGTCGGTTTCAATCGCCGTTTCGATCACAATTTCCGCGCCATTCGCAAAGCTGTCGAGGCAGGTAAAGTCGGCAAGCAGCAGATTATCAAAATCACTTCGCGTGACCCCGAGCTGCCTCCTATCAGCTACGTTAAAGTTTCGGGCGGAATCTTCCTTGATATGACAATTCATGATTTTGACATGGTGCGCTATCTTTCGGGCGCGGAAGTCGAAGAAGTTTATGCAGAAGGTTCAATCACTGTTGACCCGGCAATCGGCGAGGCAGGCGACGTTGATACTGCGGTTATAACTTTGAAGCTCACCAACGGCGCAACGGCTGTTATCGACAACTGCCGCGCTTGCTGCTACGGCTACGACCAACGTGCTGAAGTTTTCGGCGATAAAGGTTGCGTCGCCATTTCCAACGACAGCGATTCCAATGCCGTTTACAGCAGCAAAGACGGTGTCACTGCCGAAAAACCCATGTTCTTCTTTCTTGAACGCTACATGGCGGCTTATGCCACTGAAGTTGATGAATTTGTCGAGGCGATTGTCAACGACACCGAAACGCCCGTCACCGCCCGCGACGGCTTGGAGCCTGTTCTTATTGGTTTGGCGGCTGCAAAGTCTGTTAAAGAGCATCGCCCCGTTAAAATTGATGAGATTCGCAAGGAATATAATTTGTAAGTCTTGAATATTTTTTGGGTAAAACTATTGCCTCTAACATTTCAATGATATAAAATTACCGTAACATTTTAATGTGTTACGGTTTATTTTTTTCACGAGGTGGAAGACTTTGGGAATAACTGTTATTGCTTTGAGCTTAGTGTTGCTGATATTTTTTGCTTATCGCAGCTACTCGATAATTTTTATCGCGCCGGTATTCGCTGTCGTAGCGGCAATCGGCTCCGGTCATGACCCGATGCCGGTTTTCAGCGAAATTTACATGACAAAAGCCGCCGAGTACGTCAAGACTTATTACCCTGTGTTTTTACTCGGCGCGGTGTTCGCAAAAATCATGGAGGAAGGCGGGCTTGCGGCGTCTGTTGCGAACAAAATCGTTCAAACGCTCGGCAAGGATAAAGCGATATTGGCAATCTTAATCGGTTGCGGCGTGCTGACTTACGGCGGATTAAGCGTCTTCGTCGTGGCGTTCGTCATGTATCCTTTCGCGGCGATTCTCTTCAAGGAAGCAAATTACGCCAAAAAACTTTTGCCTGGCTTGCTGTGGATGGGAATTTTTACCTACAGCATGGTTGCGATTCCCGGCACTCCGCAAATTCAGAACATAATCCCGACGGCATTTTTCGGGACGACAACTTGGGCGGGTATCGGACTCGGCTTAATCGGCGCGGCATTGTATTTCGCTATGTCGTGGGCTTGGGTAAATTATCGCGCCAAAAAACTTCAAGCGGCGGGCGAAGGTTACGGAACAAATTTAATCAATGAACCCGAAAAATCTTCGGAAGACTTGCCCGATTGGAAACTTTCGGCAATTCCGCTCGTCATGGTCATTTTGCTCAACTTAATCATCAGTAATCCGTTCAACTGGAGCTGGGCTTATCATTGGGACGAAAACAGTTTGGCAAGTCTTGCGCCGCTGAATTTGAGTTTGCTGGCGGGCAGCGTCGGCAAAGTTCAAGCCATTTGGTCGATTAACGCGGCGTTGATTATCAGCAGTATAACGGCGGCTGTCATCGGCAGGAAATGTTTGGCTCGTAAAGGCGGAATTGTTCACCCGATAAACACGGGCGCGACCGGTTCCATGGCGGCGATTTTGAATGTTGCCTCGTGTTATGCTTTCGGTTGCGTCGTTGCGGCAGTTCCCGCTTTTGAAATGATTAAAGAAGCTTTGCTGAATGTTTCAATCGGCGACGGACCTTTAGGCTCGGCAGTTATTACAACAATGATTATGTGCGGGATAACCGGTTCGGCGTCGGGCGGCGAAACAATCGCGCTCGGTATGCTCGGCGAGCAGTGGTTGACTATGGCGAATCAAATCGGCATGAGCCCCGAAGTTTTGCACAGAATCGTTGCGCTTGCTTCAGAGTGTATCGACACGCCGCCGCATTCGGGTGCGCTGATAACTTTAATGGCGGTCTGCGGTTTGAGCCACAAAGAATCTTACTACGATGTTTTTGTTCTGACGATATTGAAAACGTCGGTCGCTTTTATTTGCTTGGCGATTTATGCTTTGACGGGAATCATATGAAAAAAAACGCCTCCCGAAATCGAGAGGTGTTTTTATTTTCAGAGTGTGGGTTAAGGGAAGATGGCTGTTAAATTCTTACTTGTTGAGAAGTTCACGCTTAATGCGGTCGAGAGCTTCGGGAGCTTGCTTGTCCATTTTTTCCGGGAAACCGAAATAAGAAACACAAATAATATTGTCGCCGCCGACTTTGGGAGCGTCGGGCTTGAGTTGCTTGTTGGCAAAATCCATTTCGCGCAACGTCTCAAAAATTCCGTCGAAATCAACTTCGCCCTCGCCCATTGCCGTATGTTGATGAATCGTATAATCTGCACGACCGCGCCCGTTGAGCCAAGGCGGATTGACGATATAGCGGCAGTCGATTGTTTGGTTCCAAGTGTCGGCAAGCAAAACGTGAGTCAATTCGTCGCCCGCGTACTTGAGCATGTGCCGAACGTCGCCCTTGCCTTGATCGTAAAAGAAGCCGTGACTTGCCGAATAAACGTAGCCGAGATTTTTTGAGCGGAAAGATTTTACAATGTCGCAAGTCTCGTCGTTGAGTTCGCAGAAGTCGTAGGGGTGCGATTGAATTTCGACGCGCAGACCTTCACGCTCGATAATCGGCAAAAGTTCTTCCATTGAGCGGAAAAACATGCCGTTGCAAATTTCTTGCTGATTCGGATCGCCGCTGAATTCGGTGTTAATGACGGGAACGCCCATGTTGACGGCAATTTCAATAATGCGCTTCCAGTTGGCGACGGCGTGTTGACGTTGCTCCTCGGTGGGTCCCGACCAGCGATAAACAACGATAAACGAAGAAATTTCAACGCCGGTCTCCTTAAGAGCCTGCCTGTATTCCGCCTCGCATTCTTTCGAGAAAAGCGGGTGCTTGTAAAAAGGATTGATACGCGGGTGCGGCGATTGTTCGATATACTTGTAACCCCAATCTGCGACCTTGTGAACGTAATCGCGAATGCTCATTTGTTTGGCGAGCACGTCGACATCAAAAGCAATCTTCATCTTGAAGTCCTCCTTTGATTAACTTTTATCGTCATTAAGGTATCACAAAGCAAAAAAATTGTCAATATTATATAAACTCATGGAGTAAAATGAACAGAATTTTACAATCACCTGCAAAAATATTACCGTATAATAACATTGTGAAAAATTATGCCGCATAGATTTTTTTCAAGTGAGGGATAAAAAATGGCGGTCGTTTACTATAACAGAGAAGAGTTTCCGAGCAGTTCTTTAGGCGAGCAGAAAATAAAATTGCTGTATGTCTGTCAGGCTGATTCTGAAAAAACGATTATACCGACGGCGATGCACGCGCACACCAATCATCTTGAAATTCAATATATTAGTGACGGCAAGGCTCATATCAGAATCGGCGGTCACTCCTACCGTGTCCAAAAAGGTGACGTGATAGTTTACAATGCGGGCGTGGTGCATGAGGAATGCGCCGACCCCGAATGCGGAATGGTATTTTACAACTGTGGAATAAAAAATTTTCAATCGCCGTGCCTGCCGGAAAATCATTTGCTGGCGCATGACATTAAGCCGGTTTTGCACGCTCAAAATATGTCAGATATAATTAAAATTATTTTTCATACATTGTTTGAGCAAATCTCACAGCGCAAAATTCTTGCTTCCTACATTTGTCAACATTTAGTCAGCGCACTGCTTTTAATATTGGCGAATCAAATTCCTCACGAGAAAATAATCCAGCGAAACAGCTGCGACGCTTCTTTTCAACATTGCAAAAAATTTCTCGACGAACATTTTACCGAAAATATTTCTGTAACGCAGATGAGCGAAATCGCGAATATGAGCGTCTCCGGTTTCTCTCATCACTTCAAAAAAGTTTTGGGAATTACGCCCATGCAATATTTGATTAACCTCCGAATCGGTGAGGCGCAAAAACTTTTAATAACGACAGATAAATCCATAACAGAAATAAGCATGGAGCTGGGCTATGACAGTGTCAGCCACTTCAACAATCAATTTAAAAAGTTTGTCGGAACATCGCCACAAAATTATCGAAAACTCTGGGTAGGCAACGAGCAATTCAAAAATTTAAATCACATATATAACAACCTGATGAAAAAATAAAGCGGCAAGCAAAATCTCAACGTTATAACTTGCGAACATTTTTTTGTTAATAAATTCGTCTTATCGAGTTCGAACATCAATTCCCAATCCTTTTCCATTTCTAGG
>CAMVAG010000104.1 GCA_947165405.1 uncultured Selenomonadales bacterium | reverse complement strand
AAAATTTTGAGGCGGGATAATCATGCGTGTTGACGAGTTGCTGAAAGTTTATCGGCGCGGGGAAAAATTCCTCGTGTTGAATCCTCTGATGCCGTCTTGGGTCGTCACGAACTTGAACGGCGTCTTGCTGATAAAAATTTTTTCCGAGACACTTTCGACGGAAGAATCACTTCGCGAAGTTTCACGGCGCACGAAAATTCCCGCTCAAAGTATCGTAAACTTTTTGGACGCGGCAAAGCGGGAGGGGCTTTTTGAAGTTCCTCCTGCTTTCGATTATCAAAAATCTCAACTGCGCGCCGTCTATTTGAACATGACCGACCGTTGCAACTTGAATTGCATTTACTGCTTCGCGGCGGAACGCAAGGAAAATTCTGCGCGGCTGACCTTCGACGATTACAAAAAAATTCTCGACGCAGTTTGGAAATACAATCCTCGCGCCGAGATAATTTTTACGGGCGGAGAGCCGTTGATGTCGCCTTTGACTTTGCCCGTTGCCCGTTATGCCGAATCGCTTGGCTTTTCGCGAAAGCTCATGACAAATGCGACGCTCATTAATGCGGATAACGTTGAGTCTTTGATTGCGGCGTTCGATTCTTTCAAAATCAGCGTGGACGGTTCCGACGCAAAGCAACACGATTTTTATCGCGGCGCAGGAAATTTTTCGCGGACGATTAAAGCGATTGAGTTGCTTGAAAAATTTTCTGCCGACGTGAAACTTGCCATGGTCGTCACGAAAAAAAATCTCGACGATGTTTCCAAAGCTGCCGAACGTTGGGGCGGGCGATTGACTTTCCAACCGCTCTTTCCTCTGGGCAATGCCAAACGCGATGAAAATTTATTTTTGACCGGCAAAGAATATTTCGACGCGCTCAAATCGGCGGGCGTCGTGCCGTTCATGGACTTGCACAATCTTATCAATTCCCGCAAAAAAATTTTCAAGTGCGCATTGGGCGACGCCGAAGTCAGCATTTCATGTTCGGGCGATGTTTATCCTTGCCAACTCCTCCACCACGACGAATTCAAACTCGGCAACTTGAAAGAATCTTCCTTCAAGGAAATTTACACTTCAGCCCGCGCAGAAAAATTTAAAATTCACACCGTCGAACAAATCGGAAGATGTAGAACTTGCGACTTGAAATATTTATGCGGCGGCTCCTGTCAAGCGCGGCATTTCAGCGAGACGGGCAGCTTGGACAAAGCCGGCGACTTTTGCGAATACGAACGCGAGGCGATTATCGACGGTTTGATTTCATCGGCGCAGTTGCGGGCGATTTAAAATGATAAAATTTATTCTGAACTATCTCGGAAACTTCAAGCTGAAATTTTTTTTGATTCTGTTGTGTGCAATCGTGACCGCCGCCGCCGATTTGCTCATGCCGTATTTGTCGGCGAAATTCATTGACGAAATTTTAAGCTCTCGTGAAATCGGGCGGCTTTATTTTTTTGTCGGAGGACTTTTGTTGCTGAACGTAACCTCCCTCGCGGCGAATTGGTTTTACGTAATTTTTTCGACGAAGATGCGGGCGCGAATCACCAACAGCTTGATTGAAGACTTGACGTTGAAAGTTTGGCGGACGGAAAGTCGGCGGCAATTCAAAACGGATATGATTTACCTCGCCAAGCGCGTCGAAAAAGATTCGGACGATTTAACGGCATTTGTTCTCGGCAGCGTGATTGATATTTCGATTCAGAGCGTGCTGCTTTTCATGGCGATATTTTTCTTGTGGACAATCGGCGCAAAGTGGCTGATAATTTTCGCGGCAGTGGCAGCAATTCACGCGACGATTTATTTCGCGTTGCGTGCAAAACTTTTAAAACTGTCGACGGCATTGCGCGAGACCGAATCAAAATATTTCGCGAGCCTCTCCGATAATTTTTTCTTCGTCTGCAGAATCAAATTGCACAGCTTGCAAGAAAAATTTTTGTCGGAGTTCAAGAGTGCGTTTGAAAAATTTTTTTCTGCCGGCGTGAGCGAGGCAAAGATTCGTTTTTGGTTTTCATACGGCAATGCAAACACCGCAAAAATTTTCACGGTGCTGATATTTTTGCTCGGCGGTCTTGACGTTTTGGACGGAAGCTTGACGGTCGGAAATTTCGTTGCGCTCAACGGCTACTTTGTCTTTGCAATGCAGAGCGTTTCTTATTTCATGACGTTGGGTCAAGGTTGTCAAAATGCTTTGGCGGCGTTCCGTCGAATCGAAGAAATTTTTGCTTCGCCTCCCGATATAAACGGCACAAAAATTTTGGAACGAATCACTGAAATAAAATTGCGCGGCTTGACTTACGAGATTGACGGACGAAAAATTTTTGAAAATTTTTCTTGGAGGTTCGTGCGCGGAAAAATTTATTGCTTGGTCGGTGCGAACGGCGCGGGCAAGTCGACGCTGCTGAATTTAATTTGCGGGATAATTCCTCCGACGAGCGGTGAAATTTTTTTTGACGGCGCGAGGATTTCCGAAGTCGATATGATTCACGCGAGGAAAAAATTAATCGCGGCTGTCGAGCAGAAAGACTTTATCAAAAACGACACGGCATCGGGCGGCGAGCGACGAAAGGTATCAATCGCGACTGCCTTTGAAAAATTTGCCGACGTGTTGATTATGGACGAGCCCGATAACAATTTGGACGCGCAAGCCGTCGACGCATTGACAAAAAAAATTTTCCTCGACAAGGAAAAAAGAATCACGATAATAATTTCCCACGACGAGCGATTGATTGACATTGCCGACGAAATTCTGTCGTTTTGAAAGCGGCAGAATTTTTTTTGCGCCGTGTATGAAAATTTCATGTAGTGTGTTATAATCGACGAAATTTTTTACAGAGGAGAAAATCATTATGAAAATAATTTTGACGGGCGACAGACCAACAGGCAAACTTCATTTGGGACATTACGTCGGCTCTCTTCGCGAACGAGTGCGGCTTCAGAATTCGGGCGACTTCGACGAAATTTATATCATGATTGCGGACGCGCAGGCTTTGACCGACCACGCGGGCACTCCCGCAAAAGTTCACGAAAATATTTTGAACGTCGCGCTGGATTATCTTGCCGTCGGTCTTGACCCTGCCAAGTCGACGATTTTTATCCAATCGCAAATCCCGCAGCTTTTCGAGCTCACGGCGTATTACATGAATATCGTCACGGTTTCGAGGCTTGAAAGAAATCCGACCGTCAAAACCGAAATCGCGCAGAAAAATTTCGAGACGAGCATTCCCGCCGGCTTCCTGTGCTATCCCGTCAGCCAAGCCGCAGACATTACCGCCTTTGATGCAAATGTTGTGCCCGTCGGCGAAGACCAAGCCCCCATGCTTGAACAGACCCGTGAAATCGTTCGCAAGATGCATGAACTTTACGGCGAAGGAATTTTGATTGAGCCGGAAATTTTTTTGCCGACCGCTCAAGCTTGCAGGAGGTTGCCCGGTATCGACGGCAAGGCAAAGATGAGCAAGACGCTCGGCAATGCCATTTACCTCAACGACGACAGCGCGACCGTTGCCGCAAAGATTAAGGACATGTACACCGACCCGACGCATATAAAAATTTCCGACCCCGGACATATCGAGGGCAACGTCGTCTTCACTTACCTCGACGCCTTCGCGACCGACACGGAAAAAGTTGCCGAACTCAAGGAACACTATCAACGCGGCGGGCTTGGCGATGTTGCCGTCAAAAAATATTTGCGCGAAGTCTTGGAAGAAACTTTGGAGCCGATTCGTCGTCGTCATGCCGAATACGAGGCGCGCCCCGATGAGGTTATGGACATTCTCAAAGAAGGCACCAAGAAAGCTCGCGCCAAAGCCTCGCAGGTTTTGAATCGTGTCAAGCGCGCCATGAAGATTGATTATTTTAACGTGTAAGGAGATTGAGCTTATGAAAAAATTTTTAAGCCTCGCGCTGATCTTGATGTTGATTTTGACTTTGACGGCTTGCGCGGATGCCGCCAAAAAAGAAAAGATTAAATTCGACAAGAAGCAACTCAAAAAGCTTGAGCTTGTCGAATCGCCCGCTCACGGCTTGCCGATGATTGTCCTGCGCGAAAAATATTCTGACGTTCCGATTTTCGGACAGGCGGTCGCCACACCGGAGCAAATGGTCAACTTCATAAACAAACGCAACAAAAGCCCGAAGCTCAACTGCACAGTCAAGCAGCTCGTTCACCTTTATTATCTTGAAGCCGACCGCGAGGGTATTCGCCCCGATATTGCAATGTGTCAAGCGATTAAGGAAACGGGCACTTGGGCTTATGGCGGCGACGTCATTCCCGAACAAAATAATTTCTGCGGACTCGGCACGACGGGCGGCGGCGTCAAAGGTGCTTTCTTCGATACGCCGCAGCTTGGAGTTCGTGCTCACATTCAACACTTGCTTGCTTACACTTCGAAGCGTCCTCCGAAAATTGAAATTGTTGACCCGCGTTACGAATTGATACAAAAATTCCGCCCGCAGATTTTCGGCAAGCTCACAAAATGGACGGAACTCAACGGCGTTTGGGCGGTGCCGGGCAATCACTACGGTGAAGATATTTTGAATTTGTGGATGCAGGCGCAAATGCCCGACGCCTCCGATGCCTCTATGGAAGCAGCCGATTTGAAAGTTTTGCTTGAAGACGACAAGGCGGCGGCTTATGTCTATCGCGGGCTGGTCAACATGGAACGCGAAAATTTTTACAGCGCGATTGATGATTTTGAAATTGCTCTCGACTCGGAACCTGAACTTAAAGAGGCTCTCTTCGACCTCGCGCTTGCCCAAGAAAAAATCAACAAGCCCGACGAGGCGATTAAAACTTACGACAAGCTCCTAAGCATCGACGAAAATTTTGTTGACGCTTGGCACAATCGCGGCTGCCTCAAGCTTGCCAAAGACGACTTCAAAGGCGCGATAAAAGATTTTGAGTCGTCGCTGGCGATTGAGACGATTAACTCCGACGCCTACAACAACATTGCCGTCGCTTACTTCAAGCAGAAAAAATACGAGGACGCTTGGAAAAATATTCAGAAGGCTGCCGACCAAAGCACAAGCAATCCCATTGTCAAAGAGAATTACGAGAAGTTCGCCGCTTGCGTCAAAGTTAAAAAGTAAATTCGGGAGGATTGAACTGTGGTATTTAAAATGACTTTCTCTCCGAAAGATGAAAAACTTTTCCATAGCGAGGAAAATATTTTCACAATCGGCAGAGGTTCTTACACCGGCGCGTTCGATATTAGTCTTGGATTTGCCAAAAATGCCAATGTTTTAGTAGGGAGATTCTGCTCATTGGCATCTAATATTTCTTTTCTCATCGGTGGAAATCATCCGCTCAAAAATGTTGTTTCGACTTATCCTTTCGATACAGGTCATGTTGTTAAAAAAGTCTTTGGCGAAGTTTATCCCGATATTCTTCCCGTCGAGAGCAAACGTATAAATCCTATTCAAGTTATCATAGGTCATGACGTTTGGATTGGCAGAAACGTAACGATTATGGGCGGCGTGAAAATCGGCAACGGAGCGGTCATCGGTACCAATGCCGTCATCGCCAAAGACATCCCGCCCTATGCAATCGCCGTCGGCAACCCCGCACGAATTATCAAGTATCGTTTCGACGAGGAGACGATTAGAAAATTATTCGCCGTCAAGTGGTGGAATTGGGACTTGAAAAAAATCGCCGACAACTTTCCGCTCATAAATGACATTGAAAAATTTTTGGAGACGCATTACTCGCCCGAACTGGAAAACTTTCCCGAAGATGACTTCAGCCGACAAATAAAAAAATTTTTTCAGTGGCATGGAAAAATTTACCAATTCATCACGGATTTTCGAGCAACTAAACCGTTGTGGCCAAAGGTCATCAAAGATTTTCAACGGGCGAATTCGGCAAACGATTTACTTGTTATTTGGCTCGATACAGAATCGACGGAGGAAGATTCACAATCTTTGACAGCGGCTATCGGCGAGAGCAAAAATATTCTTACCTTCAAACACGATAAAAATTTTTCACCGTTTACACTTTGCTTGGGCACGCATTTTATCACGACACGCGAAATGACGACGCTTGAGGCTCTTGATTATCTTTGGAACACGGACGTTAAAATTGTTTCCGCACTTGACAACGATATTTTTAAAGGCGCGTGAAAATTTTTTACCGTTCAGGCAATTTGCTTGAGCGGTTTTTTTTTGTATAATGGCAAAAAATTTTTGGAGGTTGAGACTTTGAAATTTGCAAAGCGCATGGAAAATTTCGGCGAGGGAGTCTTCGCGAAGCTTGCCGCCATGAAGCGTGAAAAAATTTCGGCAGGCGAGGAGGTTATCGATTTATCAATCGGCGCACCGAATATCCCGCCGCCCGCGCACGTCATGAAAGTTTTGGCAGAGGAGGCACTCAAGCCGGAGAATTACGTCTACGCGGTAACCGACATGCAAGAACTTTTGCAAGAGGCAAGCGATTGGTATCGTCGACGCTACGGCGTGGAAATTGACCCCGCGTCGGAAGTTTGCTCGTTGTACGGTTCTCAAGAGGGCTTGTCGCATATCGCGTTGACGCTGATTGACGACGGCGATTTGACTTTGGTGCCCGACCCTTGCTATCCGATTTTTGCCGACGGTGTAAAATTGGCAGGCTCAAAAATTTTTTTCATGCCGCAGCTTCGCGAGCACGATTACATTATTCAGCTTGAAAAAATTCCCGCCGACGTTGCCGCCCGCGCAAAATTTATGATCGTCTCCTACCCGAACAACCCGACGACTGCCGTTGCGCCCGCCGATTTTTATGAGCGGCTGATTCACTTCGCCAAGAAAAATGAAATCATCGTTCTGCACGACAACGCCTACAGTGAGCTGATTTTCGACGGCACACGCGGCTTGAGTTTTTTGAGCTTCAAAGGCGCAAAGGATGTCGGCGTCGAGTTCAATTCCTTGTCGAAAACTTACGGCTTTGCGGGCGCACGAGTCGGCTTTTGTTTGGGCAACAAGGAAGTCGTTAAGCACCTCAAACTTCTCAAGAGCAATATCGATTACGGGATTTTTCTGCCGATTCAAAAAGCGGCAATCGCGGCTTTGCGCAGCCCGCAGGAAGTTATCGACAAGACACGAGCAGCTTACATTGAACGGATAGACGCGCTGATTGACGGTCTGAACGCGGCAGGTTGGCAAATGGATAAACCAAAAGCGACGATGTTCGTTTGGGCACCCGTCCCGAAAAATTTCGGCACGTCGGAAGAATTTGTAAAGACTCTTCTGGAAAAATCAAACGTGTTAATGACGCCGGGCAGTGCGTTCGGCAAAAGCGGCGAGGGCTTTGTAAGAATGGCATTGGTGCAGACCGCCGACACGATGAAAAAAGTTGCCGCCCGAATTCAACAGACAATTAAACTTTGAAAAACATTTCGCCTCGAAAGCGGGGCGATTTTTTTGCACGAAAAAAGCCGTGCCTTTCGACACGACTTTGAAATTTCATGTGGCAGGGGCAGAAGGACTTGAACCCTCAGCCTACGGTTTTGGAGACCGTTGCTCTACCAATTGAGCTATACCCCTGTGGGGCGACTCGTGGGAATCGAACCCACGCATATCGGAGCCACAATCCGACGTGTTAACCACTTCACCAGAGCCGCCATTTTCAAATTAAGCCTTGAATCTTTTCAGACCCAAGGCTGATTTTAGCGGCAAATACCTACTCTTCCGGGGCGTCGCCACCCAAGTACCATCGGCG
>CAMVAG010000103.1 GCA_947165405.1 uncultured Selenomonadales bacterium | reverse complement strand
AGTCGAAACGCAGCGGGAAGTTGAAACCCGGCCGCACAATTCAGCCGGTAGGAACCGGGAACTAATTCCTAATTGACTGAACTTCGGCGGGAATCTTACCGAGAAAATAATCTTCCAACAAATTCCAAATCTGCGCGTTGTCAAAATCATTTTCGTAAATGTAAGTGAGCATGGCGACCGAAATTTTATGACGCTCCGCAACCGACTCAAGAATTTTATTTTTATAGCGGCTGCCGGCGTCAATTATTTTTTTCAAGTTACGAATCTGATTGATGTGGATATAAAGCTGACTGTTCGCGCCGCCCGTCATCTTGAAATTCAAAACGCCCAACGCTTCCAAAATTCCAAGCACCGTATTAATCTCCTTAGCCCGCCCGGCGTTCGCATCGGTTATGTAAAGAAGCCCCGCCTTTGTCTCGTCGACAACCGCATTGAAAAATTTTTCGACCCACGCAAAATAAAAACGCATCGCCGTGTTGAAACGATAATAAGATTTTCCGTTCGGCATGGTTCTTTCGGCGAAGATTGAATGAGCTTTGCGATTAAAATTTTTTCTGTAAGAGTCCATTGACGCGATTAAAATTTCACAGATATTTTGCGCCCGATATTTGGAAATTTTTTTGTCGGAGGCAAGAGCCTCGCTCAAATCCTCGACGGAAATATATTTTGAATTGTAAACAGAAAAATTTACCGCCGCTTTGAATCGTCCGAACAACCTCTGAAAAATTGCGCGGAAGTCCTCTTCAAATTTTATCTCGACGCAGAGCGCGGGTTGAAGAGGATATTTTTCATTGAAAGTCAGCTTGTCGCTTTTGGAATAGAGCAGATACTTGAATTGCGGAAAAGAATTGTCGCGAAAATTTTTCTCCCAAATCATTTGAAGATTCACGCGGCAAATATTATGAGCGCGTTCAATTTCCGTCAAACACCTTCCGAACTCTTGCAGAAGATTTTTTTGCGTCGCGGGATTTATCTTGAAGAAGCCGCTCGCGAAAAGAGGTATCGGGCGAACCGTCAACGGCGAAAAACCAAATTGCATCTCGAAATCTTTTTGAATAACCAACAGCGCGGTTTTAACTTTGTTGACGGCGGACGCCTCGTCGGTGCGGCGGTCGAAGATGTAAGTAAAATTTTCCGCGTCAAGCAAAAAATTATTCCGCCGCTTGAAATTCCACAGCTCATAAATTTTTTTCACGACGGCAACCAGCTGATAATCTTTTATCGCCGAAAGCCCGTGCAGCCGCTTGATATATTTAAAGTCGCGCTTGTCGTAATGATAGCAAGCCTCGCCGCGCAGATTTTTTCGCCGAGCAGCCCGCCCGATTTCCTGAACGTAATCGCAGACGTTGCCGGTCGGCGCGAAGTGCATAACCGTTTCAATGTCGTCAATGTCGATGCCCATGCCGAAAGCCTTCGTCGCCAACATAATCGGCTTGTCTCCGCTCAAAAATTTTTCGTAGCCTTCGCGCTTCTCATCTTTATTCAGCCGCCCGTGATAAATTGCAACGCCGTCAAATTTATTTCGGTTCTGCAAAATAATTTTCGCGGTCTCGACCAGTTGCACTTCGGGAAAATAAATCAGCGTCTTCCTGTCGAAAATTTTTGTTCGCAAAATTACATTCTCAATGTCGATAAATTTTTCCAGCTCGAATTCTGCACGCTCGCCCGCGTCGAAAGGTGTCTTGTCGATTTTAATTTCGATGTCGTCGCGCTTGACGTAGCCCAGATAAGTTATCGGGTCGCGCAAATGCAAACCGGTAATCGTGTCCTCGTACATGTCCTCCGCGCCGTGATAAATCGCCGTCGCCGTGAAGGTCGCAACGATAAACGAATGCCCTTTGCGCTCGCGCTGAACTTTGCGCAACTTTCTTATGTGGTCGCCCAAATACCAATAGTCCGGGCGAAATTGCTTGCCCCATGTCGTGACGATATGCGCCTCGTCGATTACGATAAGCCCGACCGTCCGCCCGCCGATAAGTTGTTCGATGTCGCTGCGACTCAAAAGAGTTTCGGGCGAAATGTAAAGAATGTCGACTTCGCCCGCCGAAACTTTATCGATAATCTGCTCCTTGAGAATCGGCGAAATGTCAGAGTTAATCGTCTCCGCTCGGCGATAATTTTTCAGCTCAAGATTTTTGACTTGGTCGGTCATCAATCCGATAAGCGGTGAAATGACAATCGTCAGCAACTTGTATTTTTCGGCAAGATAAATCGCGGGAACTTGGAAGATAACGGACTTGCCCGAACCCGTCGGTGCCGTGACGAAAACGTCGCGAAAATTTTTATCGCTCATGCAAAGTTCCGCTTGCCCGACGATGTCCGAAATGATTTGCTCCTGCGAAACATCGCGAAGAATTTTTTCGCCGGCGTCAAGTGCCGTGAGGTCATAGACTTTAAAATTTCTGAAAGCCTCGTAGCCCCAATGACGATTCAAAATTTCGTTGAAGGCGTCGCGGTGTTCAAAGCCTCGTGAAAATTTTTCGGGAAGGACGCGGAAAATTTCAAGCCTCTCGGAAAAATTTTTGCGAAGAATTTTCAAGCGGTCGTTGAGCTTTTCTTTGTCGCCGATGTAATTTTGAGTTCGTACAAAAATTTTTTCGGGCGGCTCAAGAAAAATTCCTCGAACGAATTCGACGAAGTCAGCCTCCTCTTGCAAGTCGATAAAATTCTGCGCGGCACTCGAATCAACTTCAGCAAGCTCCTCGAAGGCGGGCGCGAATAAATTCAAAACTTTAACTCGCGGCTCGTTCAAAATTTGCTCGTCATTGTAAACGCCGATAAAAAATTTTCCGCAGTCCTTGAGTCCGATAAAAAGTTCAATCAGTTTTGAGGCACTGCCCGAATTTTCTTCGGCGGGCTCCTCCGAAATATCTTCGGGTTCGGTGAAGTGTTCGATTAAAATTTTTTTCGTCGCGTCGTCGAATTTGTTTTCAATCGGGAATTGCTCCATGAACAAATTATTTTTCAAAACGTAAACCGAATCGTATTGCGCGAAGATAAAGGCATTGAGCAAAAGAAATTCTTCGTGCGATAAAAATTTTCGTCCGCTCTCCTTCAACGCGAAAAAATATTTCAGCGGGTCATTGATTGCCGCCGCCAAGTCTTCCGGAAAAATTTCTTCGCCGAAAAATTCAAGCGGTACTCCCTTCAACACGAAAATGTTTTTGCTTCGCGGAAGATTTTTAATTTGCTCGCGCAGTGCTTGAAAAATTATTTCCTTCAAAAAAATCTCTCCTCATTACAAAAAATCTTTGAGGTTTTTTGAGCGGGAAGGGTGGCGCAGTTTCCTCAAAGCCTTTGCCTCGATTTGACGAATCCTCTCACGTGTGACGTTGAATTTTTTTCCGACTTCTTCAAGCGTGCGTTCGTGTCCGTCTTCAAGCCCGAACCTCAAGCTCAAAACATTTCTCTCGCGTTGCGTCAAAGTCGCCAAAACATTTTCAAGCTGTTCCTTTAAAAGCATGAACGAGGCGGCTTCGGCAGGGTCGGGCGTGTTCGTGTCTTCGATAAAGTCTCCTAAAAGCGAATCGCCTTCCTCTTCAATCGGTTTGTCCAAAGAAACGATATTCATGTACGCCGCCCGCAATGCAAAAAGATAACTCACGTCCTCCGGCTTCAATTCCATTTCTTGAGCGATGAGTTCAATGCGCTGCCTCAACCCGAAACCTTCTGCCAAAAAATTTTTTTCGAACTGACTTGCCTTGAGGATTCTTTCCGCCATGTGAACGGGCAATCGAATTGCAAGCCCCGTGTCATAAATCGCCCGCGTTATCGATTGAACAATCCACCACGTCGCGTAGGTGCTGAATTCGGTTTCTTTGCCGAAGTCAAATTTTTCCGCCGCCTTCAACATGCCGACAAAACCTTCCTGCGTCAAGTCTTCAAAGGTCAGCTGCGTATGAATTAATTTTTCGTACCTCGCGGCAAATTTTTCTACAAGCCCGCGATTTTTTATGCACAGGTCTTGGCGCGCCTGTTCGTCGCCGCTTTGAATCAAGCGAATCAAAATTTTGTTCGAGGCTTTAATTTCTTTTGCCTCTCTGAAAACGAGCGGAGCAATTTCGTCGGAAAAATTTTCTTCGGCGGGCGAGGAAATCATTTCGTCGACAAATTCAATTTTCAAATTGTCTTGAATTGCTTCGGCAATGGGATATTGCTCTTTGAGCGGCAGGAAGTTAAAAATTTTATCGAAGTCGTCCCAAGTCATTTCGCCGTCGACGACGTAAGGGGCAATCGCTTTGCGAATCGCTTCAATGTTCATAAAATCCCTCCTCGAAAAAATTTTTCAACTCACAATAAAAATTTCCTGCGCGGCGCGGTTGACCTTAAAGAAATAAATTGATAGACTGCGTGAAAATAATTTGGAGGAGGGAAATTATTTTGGCGAAGAAAATTTTTTTCGGCGTGCTGATTTTATTTTTGAGCGCGTCGATTTTTTCTGCGGCGTCTGCAAAAAAAGCGGGCACATGGCGGCTCGACGGCAACGCTTCAGCCGAACTTAGAAATTTCAGATTGATGACGGACGCTTGGCAAATAAATTTTCGCGGGAAGGAGCCGACACGTCTCGGCTTGGATAATCTTCACGCTTCGGCGAGCGGGCAACCTTCCTTGGCAGCTTTGACGACGCTTTACGAAAAGATTCACGATAAGGAGCCTTGCGCAAAAATTTTTATGATTGACTTGCGGCAAGAGTCTCACGGCTTCGCGAACGCCTTGCCCGTCAGTTGGTACGTCGAACGCAACGCAGCCAACGCCGGAAAAAATTCTTCGGAGGTCATGGCGGACGAGGTCGAACGTCTGAAAAATCTGCGCGGCGTCGAAACGACCTTCGAGCCTCTTGGCAATGCCGATAAACAAATGTTCAAGCCGATAACGATAATTCCCCGCGTCGTTCAGACAGAGCGCGATGCTTGTGCTCAAGTCGGCTTCGATTACAAACGATTCGCGGCGGCCGATATGCAATTCCCCTCGCCCGAAATCGTCGACGACTTTATAAATTTCGTCGCGAACCTTCCCGAAAATTCTTGGTTGCATTTTCATTGCCAAGCCGGTCACGGGCGCACGACGACTTTCCTTGCAATGTATGACATCATGAAAAATCCCGACGTGCCTTTGGAGGAAATTTGTAAGCGTCAATATCTTTTGGGCGGCTCGAATCTTTTGCTTGAACCCGAAGGCGACGATTGGTATTCAAAAATGAATCGCGACCGCGCAAAAAAAATTCGCCTCTTCCATGAATTTGTTCAAGGCACGCGGGCGGAACAAATCGGCTTGCAGTGGAGCGAATGGCTTATTCAATTAGGAATGAGGAATTAGGAATGAGGAATTTTTTGGCAACGTGCGCGGCGATTTTGATTTTGTTCACGAGCGAGGCTTTGGCGGCAATCGCTGAATATGTTTTGAACAACGCAGAACTTTATCCGACTTCGACGGGCGAGGAATATTGCGACGAGGTTGTTTGGCAAACGCTCAATCAAATCACGACAGACGACATGACGACTTACGATAAAGTTTTGGCGTGTTATAATTATCTTGTCGACACCTGCAGCTACGGCGATAATGTTTTGCGGCTCGACTTCCCCGAAGACAACGGCACTGCCCGCGCTTACGGAATGTTGGTCGGTCACGTCGGAGCTTGCGACGATTATTCTTGTGCCTTCGCCGCGCTGACGAGAGCCATCGGTTTGAATTGCTACACGGTCTACGGACAAACGGCTCGTGCTGACGGCGGCTACACCGGGCATATCTGGTGCGTCATTGCGATTGACGGTGTGGAATATGTTTTCGACCCGCAAATCGACGACAACATCGGCGCGGGAATTTATTATCGCTTCTGCGTGACTTACGACGAAACGCCCGGCTCCTATTACGATTCGGAAGTGCGTTGGGGATATTTTGAACCGCTTTACTAATTAGGAATTAGGAATGAGGAATTAGGAATGAAGAAAGAGAATCCTATACTCGATAAGAGTAAAGCCTTTGCAATTAGGATAGTGAATCTGTACAATTATCTCAAGACTGACAAGTCCGAGTACGTGATGTCTAAGCAGTTATTGCGCAGCGGCACAAGTATAGGAGCAAATGTCAGGGAATCGGTCTATGCGCAATCGCGGGCAGATTTTTTGTCGAAAATGTACATTGCGTTGAAAGAAGCAAATGAATCAGCTTATTGGATTGAAATTCTTGAGGACACGAAATATTTGACCCCGCCCCAAGCCAAGAGTATTCATGACGATTGTACTGAGCTGATAAAAATTCTGTCTTCGATAACCAACACCGCAAAAAATTCCTAATTCCTAATTCCTAATTCCTAATTGTTAAAAGGGAGACGATTACGATTAACAAGACAGATAAGACTGACGAGCTTGCAAGAAATATTTTAAACACGGTCGGCGGCACGGGCAATGTCCTCTATTCAAACGTCATTCAAGCGACAAATTGCATGACGCGCCTGCGCCTCCGTCTGATTGAAAAAAATGATTACATGATTGAGGCTTTGAAAAAAATCGACGGCGTGTTGGGCGTCAACGAGGACGGCGACGAAGTTCAAGTTATCTTGGGCGTGGGCAGGGCGACGAACGTCACGAACGCGGTCAATAAAATTTTGGAGGCAACCAACACCGTTAAAGTCGGCGAAGTAAAAATCGGTGACGCAAAAGCTCTGCATGAAAAAATTCGCGCAAAGAATGCCACGCCCGTTAAACTTTTCTTTAAAAAAATTTCAAGCATCTTCACGCCGCTGATTCCCGGTTTTATCGCTTGCGGTTTGATAACGGGGCTCGTCAGCTGCGCGGTAAAAATTTCTCCCGAACTTGCCGACGAAGCGATTATCAAACTTTTAATGGTCGCGGGCAACGCGGTCTTTTGGGGCATGAACTTATTTATCGGAATAAACGCGGCGAAAATTTTCGGCGGCACTCCGATTATCGGCGGAGTACTTGCGGCACTCATGACACACCCCGCGCTTGCCGATATAACTGTTTTGGGTCACTCGTTCGTTCCCGGTCGCGGCGGAGTTATTTCCGTGATAATCGTCGCGGCATTCGGCTCGTGGCTTGAAGACAAATTGCACAAGCTCATCCCCGAAATGTTCGATTTATTCTTGACGCCGCTCGTGACAGTTTTAACGGCGGGCGCGGTGGCGATTTTCTTCCTGCAACCTCTGGGCGGCTTGTTATCTGACACAATCGGCGCGACGGCTACGACGGCAATTCATTCGGGCGGAGCTTTCGTCGGTTTCATCTTGGCGGGAGTTTGGTTGCCGCTCGTCATGCTCGGAATTCACCAAGCAATGACACCGATTCACGTCGACTTAATCGCTCAATTCGGCGTGACGATTTTGTTGCCGATTTTGGCAATGGCGGGCGCAGGTCAAGTCGGAGCCTCAATCGCTGTCTACTTCAAAACCAAAAACAAATTCCTCAAAAAGACGATAGCCTCCGCGTTGCCCGTCGGTATGATGGGTGTCGGCGAGCCTCTGATTTACGGCGTGACTTTCCCGCTTTTCAAACCTTTTATCGGCGCGTGCATAGGCGGTGCGTTCGGCGGAGCATTCGTTGCGACATTCACGGTCGGTGCGGCGACACTCGGCATTTCCGGCTTGCCTTTGGCGGCGACAACCAATAACATCCCCGTCTACCTCGTCGGGCTCGTCATATCTTACATCGTCGGCTTTATCGCAACTTGGATTTTGGGTTTTGACGACCCCGCAGAAGCTTAACTTGACAAAACATTTTGCTTGAAATATCTTTTTTGCTGAAGGGATGAT
>CAMVAG010000102.1 GCA_947165405.1 uncultured Selenomonadales bacterium | reverse complement strand
ACATTTCTGACACCTATCATTTAATTTGCTCCTTTCAAAGTCGAAAAGTTTTATGAAATTTCGCCGCCCGAAGAATTTTTTCCTGCCGAGTGCCAAATTTATTTCTTCGTAACACTGACACGCCTTAATAATCTTTGAGCTGAATCTCAACGTTCGCCGATTTTCCCGTGCGCTTGTCGACCGCTTTAAGTTGCATAAGCCCGCTCTTGTCAATCGTCATCGTCAAAAGAGTTTCGTCGTCCTCCTTGCTGTCGCGAAGCCCGCGAATTTCAATTTCGCCGATATGCGTGCCTTCTTCCGGCAGATAAATTTTTTTTGTGCATTCCGATTCGTAAATCGCAATGTAAGTCGAACTTTGTCCGTCTTCGATTTTGTAGGAAGTCGATTCGCCGCTCGTAGGCAGGGCGTCGCCTTTATAAATGATGTTGTAAATTCTGAGGCGATTCCAATCTTTGTACTTGGCGAAATTTTGGACGTAACGTGCGCCGTAAGAAAATTTGCAGATGTCGCGAAGGAAATTTTCCTCTTTCAAATGTTCGGCATAAATCGCCGCGCCGAATGCGATTGCTTTTTCCGGCTCGTAAATTTTTATTTCAATGTCGGGATAATTTTTTTCGAACGCTTTGCGAACTTGAGGCATATTGGAGCTGCCGCCCACGCAAACGATATAATCAATTTTGGTCGCGCATTTGCTTTTGAGGTTCTCGACAATTTTCATCGTCTCTTGCAAAAGCTCGGAGGTTATCTTTTCAAATTCCGCCCGCGTTATTTCAAAGTCGTAATCGTCGCCGCCAATCTCAATGTACGAACTGTATCTTTCCAGCTTCGAAAGATCATGCTTGGCTTTAATCGCCGCCTTCAAAATTTTATTTTCTGCCCGCGCATTAAATTTGATGTAGGGTTCCTGCTCACGACACTTGCGCTTAATCAGTTCGCCGAGAAGTTTATCCCAATCCCTGCCGCCGATTCGTTTCATGTCCGAATCAATAACTTTGTACCACTCTTTGGAATTTTTATCGGAACGAACAATCGCAACGTCGCAAGTGCCGCCGCCCAAGTCGTAAACCAAAATCGTCTTTTCGTCAGAGGAACCGGGCGCGTTGAAGTAGGAAATGGCAGCAGCTACCGGCTCGCGAATGAAGCCCAAAACTTTCAAGCCCGCCTCTTCCTGCGCGGCGTCTCGAATAAGATTCAGTTCGCGAAGAGTGAACGCTGCCGGAACAGAAACGACCGCGCCATCAATTTTTTGAGAAACAAGTTGCTTGTACTCAATGCCCTCAAGCGCGACACGTTTTATTTCGCGGAAGATGTGCCCGACGATTTGTTTCTTGCTGAAAATTTTACCGTCAAGCTTAAAATCTTTTTTGTTGGGATTGCTGATTTCCATTTTCACGTTGCGGACGACGTTTTCGGGACGGCGGCTGCCTTGGTCTTCGGCGGGGTTGCCAATCAAAACGCCAAGCCCTTTGTCGAAGTAAAAGACGGAAGGCAGACCGTATTGACCGCTTGACAAGAGCGTGGCGGGCGTGTTGTTTATCAATGCGGCGGGCAAAGAAAAGCTCGTGCCGAAATCAATTCCTATCTTCATGAAAATTTACCTCCCAAAACTTTTCCGTATCGCCAAATAATTTTCCTGTGAAATTACAGCGGGCTCGACAAGTTCGACTTCGGCTTTGCGAAGAACCAAACCTTTGAAGATTAAACCTACGCTTAAAATTTTGGAAACCTTCGCGGCGGTCGACGGGCGGGCGGTGTTCGTTGCCGTATGCTTGGAAGGGTCGAACAAAATATTTGTTTCTTTGATAATCTTCGCGCCGAGCATTTCCAGCGACTGCTCCACGTAATCCGAAAATTTTCTGCAACGCCTGATGAGATTGTCGTAACCTTTTTGCCGGTCTTCTTGAGGATGTCTTTGCGCCGTATCATTAATCACATCGAAAAGTTGCAGCAGCTGATTTATCGGCTCCTCCAAAGTATGAAACTCCAGCCCGTCACGAATGTCCGCTATCGTTTTCAGCGTGTTTTGCAGGCGCGGCAATTCGTCTTGAAGGGCGAGCTGCACTTTGTTTATTTCGCCAATAATCTTTTCGTTTTCGGCATGTCGATTATCGGCGAGGGCTTTCAAGCTTTGAATCAAATCTTTGTCTTGTTCTTCGGGAATTTTTTCGACGGGAACCTCTACGCGTTTCTCAACCTCAATAATTTTTTCGACGGGAACCTCAACGCGTTCGATTCTCACGGCGAAAAGTTTTCCGAGATTCTCATCCAATGCTGTCAAATTTTCCAACAAATCCCGATAAGTATTTTCTGACAAATGAACTCCGTTAAAAATACTTTCGGCATTGGCGTCAAAAACTTCCGAACAAGAGCCGAGATTTTTCGAAAGGGCAAGATTCAATCCGTAAACAATAACGAGTAAATCAAAGCCCGTGTGCAAATTGAACATCGCTTGCACGGGCGTCATTGAAAAATTTTTGAGCGGCAACTCTATGCGATACACACGACATATAGCGGAAATCAGCGGCGAAATTTTTTTTACGGTCAATTCATAAAAAGTTGTCGTCACCAGTTGCAGGTAATAATTTCTTAAAACATGGATATAGACTCCCGTCGGATTGTTTTTCGCGAACAAGAGTGCCTCGTTGTAAATTCCAAGACTGTCAATCATTTTTGATTCTCCTTTCTTCCCACCAAGCCGGCAAAAGTTTTTCGCGGGCTTGTTCGGCTTGTTGCTTAACTTGCGGCTGCGTGTCTTCTATGATTTTTTTCAGCGGCAACTTTTCAAGATTGCTTTTCATGTCGGGAATTTTTTTGCCGAGAATTCGTCCGAGTAAATTTAAATCCTCCGTCACGAGGTAAGCCAAAGAAATATCATCGTTGCTGCCGCGCTTCGTCATGTAGGGCAAAAGCTCCTCGCGCACTTCTTTTTCCGTCGAAGCAAAGCCGTCGGTTATAATGTTGTCGAGAATCACTTCGCCGTAAAATTTATACAAGTGCTTTTCGTTTTCAAAAATCGGCCAGCAATCGTCAAGCCCGTCGGTGCTCAAAAAAATTGCAACGGGCGCAAGCGGCGAATCCTCCGCGCAATCCAAGACGACGTGACGAAATTTTTTGTAAGCGTTTTCGTCACAGAGCGAGGCGGTCACGTTGGCGAAGTTTTCGGCGTCGGGCGGCACGGGAATTTTAAATTCGCCGTTTCTCTGCAAGACAACGCAACTGCCGTCACCGATTTGAAAAATCAAAACCTGTGAACCTATCGACACCGCGCAAATTAAAGTTGTGCCGTAAGCAACGGGGATATATTTTTCGTCGGAAGTGAATCGCGCCTTGTATTTTTCGCTGACGTTTTGCCAACGCGGTTCCGCAGTCATATTCGCAAGCCGCTCGTCCCAATCTTTTTTGACCGCCTCGCGCCACTTATCCCAAAGTTTCAACTCAAAATTTTTTATGCCGCTTTCCGCGAAACGTTCTTCGGCGGTGAGTTCGTTGCAAAAAATTTTTATCTGTTCAAAGGCAATCGACACGGCAAGTTTCGCCCCCGTATCGCTGCGGAAATAATCTTTGCCGCCATGTCCGTCGGCAACGGCAACAATCTGCACGTCGTCGAATTCCAAAACGTCGGAGCTGTCTTGGCAAGGCAAATTGCGTTCGAAATATTTTTTCCCGTGAACCGTCGCGGCGAACATTTTGAATTTCATTTAAGCTCACGCTCCTTTTATTTCGCGCCTAGAAAAATCCCCTGAAAAAATTTTTTCAAGGGATTAATTTTTTATTCAAGCGTCGAAAAATTTTTCAATCAGAAATTGTCGCCCGCATCCAACGCGGCATTGAGCAAGCCGCCTTGATTTTGAAGGGCATCGGCTACTTTTTGAGTGTTGTCGTCGGGATTGGTATCGTCCGCGTCGGTCGAGACGCTGCCGCCTTGACTTGCCACTCTTGACGAGGTAACCGCAACGAATCTGATTGTATCGCGCAGAGAATTCGGGTCGCTCGTGCTCAAAACGGTGCCCTCGTTGCCGGTGAACTCACGTAAAATTTGTTCGTTGAAATCGCCGTAACCGACCGCAACTCTCACTGCGATTTTATACCAGCCGTTCTTTTGAAGCTCCTGCAAACCCGATTTGTAATCGTCTGTGGGCTCGCCGTCCGAAAGCAAAAATAATACCGGCGCAACCGAACCCGAAGCACGTTTCATGAAGCCGTGAGAGACGGAAAGTTTTTCGTTCAAGGCTCTGAACGCCGCGCCCATGGAAGTGTATCCGTTCGCGTCCAAGTTTTTCCAATAACTTTGCACGTCTTCGGGGGCAAGCAATTCCGTTTCGCCGAACACCCATTTTGCCTCGTAATCGAAAGTCATAATGGCGATTTTAATTTCGTTGTCGGGATTGGAATCGTTCATGGAAATCAATTCCGGCAAAACATTTTTTATCGCGTCATTGACCGCCCCGATTGGAGCACCGGACATGCTGCCCGAAGTGTCGAGCAAAAAAATCACGGAGCACATCTTGCGAGCAATTTCAACCTTGTCCAACATTCCCATAAAATTTTTCCTCCTTCAGTTGACGACGACGGTCGCGGTATTCTTTTCAAAATCGATTTTACAATTTGCAACGAGCACTTGAGTATCGCCGGGCTGCCGCGCAAAAGTTCTGCCGTCGGGTGCCGTGACAAGCCACTTGTAATTTGAATTGTTCTTCAAACCGAATTTGCCGGGCTTTTCCAAAACGACGGCGGCCTCCGTATCGAAATCCTCCGAAGAAGAATTCATATGGTAATCGTAAAGCACGGCGCCTTGAAAAATCGGAACGGTCACTTCGCGATTGGCGCGCTTTGAAAAGTTGAGATAACCCGCTGCCTTAACAGATTTTTTGCAAGATTGACAGACCGAAGCTTTATCACTTTCCAAAAACATTTCCTCGCCGCAATGAGGACAACGGACAATCGAACTCTTCAAGCGCACCAAAATATTGAACCATTCATTTTCCAGAAGGCGATTTTTTCCTTGAAGCAAACTCTCTTGACCGAACGACTGTTGAAAAGCATTTTTCACGAAGCTCGGAAAAATATTCCACATCTTCAAAGCATTTCGATGAATCAGAGGATGCGGCTCGTTTGAAGAATCTTTTTCGTCGAAGATGAACAAAGGCTCCGTCCCGAAAATCCTCTTGTCATATTTGTTTGTCAAGACGGGATAATTTGTCCGCTTGCCTTCGAGCGGGTGGTCGCCGATAAGCAACATGAACAACACGACCGCCAAAGAATATCTGTCGGTATCAACGTCGGGTTGCTTTTCGCCGCGCACGACTTCGGGAGCCATGTACCGCGCCTTGCCCATGATGCCCGAATGACAGCCGTGCCCGACGACGTTGTCATTGTCGCAGATTAAAACTTTGCCGTTGCGAGGATTGATTGAAAAATTTCCGTCGTTGAGGTCTTGATAATTGTAGCCTTTGAGGTGCAGAGACTTGAACGCGGAAACTATATTCAAAGCGGCGTCGACCATTGCGGCGGCATTTTTGAAAGTCACTCGCGCCAACAAATATTTTGAAAAACTTTCGCAGCCCTTCGGAAAAATTTTCATGACGTAGCCGAAAGGTTCATCGTCGACGTATTTTGTAAGTTGTTCCGGCCAAACGAATGCCTCCGACGGCGCGCCGCTCTTTATGTTCGATTCAAGGCGATTGTAAAATTTTCGAGGTTCTTTTATGTAGCCGATAAAAAACCATTTCAAGGCACGCTCCTCGCCAGTGTCGGCGTATCGAACGCGATAAACAATTCCCTGTCCGCCGTCGCCCAATTTATCCGTTACGATAACCGTTCGCCCGTCAGCCAAATCGACGTGCTGATTTTTTTTCAAGGGCACAAACTCTGCCATAAGCTCACCTCCGTAAATTTTCCGATTGATTATATTACAAAAAATGAATTGCGCAATCGAAGGCAGGAAAAATTTTCGGCTCGTTGAAAATTTCGGGCGAGGTGAATCGCTTGGAAAAAAAAATTATCGTTGCGGGAATCGGGCCGGGCAGTGAAGATTTTATTTCGCCCGCCGCGCTGAAAAAAATTCGTTCGGCTGAATTTTTGGTCGGAGGGAGGCGTGCGCTCAATCAATTTGCTTCGCCGAATCAGATAACTTGTGCGATAACCCGCGACCTCGATACGCCGCTGAATTTTATCCGCGAAAAAATTTTAATCGCAAATGTCGTCGTCATGGTCAGCGGCGACCCCGGCTATTATTCAATGCTTGACTTGCTTCGAAAAAATTTTCCGCCCGAATCAATCGAAGTGATTCCGTCCGTCAGCGCAATGCAGCTCGCCTTTGCAAAAATTTCTTTGCCTTGGCACGACGCAACGCTTTTGAGCTTTCACGGGCGGCAACCTGCGCGGGCGGCTTTGAAATATTCTGCGGGAAAAATTTTGGGACTGTTGACGGATGCCGAATTCAATTCCTCGACCGTCTCGAAGATTTTGCTTGAGTGCGGTTGGGAAAAAAATTCTTCCGTCACGATTTGCGAAAAGCTTTCCTACCCCGACGAAAAAATTTTCACGACGACACTCGCCGCCGCCGCTCAAGCCGAACCCGTCAAGCATTGCATATTAATCGTTCAATGACCGTTTGAAAAATTTTTCCGTTCGCCCGCGAGGAAAGGCGGATTTTTTTTTTGCGCTGTGATATAATTTGCGGCGTTTAATAATTTTTTAGAGGGTGTTGCATTGGACAATAACGACCGGAAAAAACCAAAACGAAATTTTTTGCCGATAATCTTCCTTGTGTTGTGCTTTGCGGCTTCGGCATTGGCGGGCGCGATGTTCGCTTCGTCGAGTTTGCTTGACGATGAAAATCCCGTGCGGCGAATCGTCAACAATGACAAAGAGGAAGAACTCATAAAAGCCAAAAACAAATCGATAGTTTTAATCATGGGCGTAGACAAACGCGAGGATGATGTCGGGCGTTCGGATACGATGATGATTGCGACGATTGACCCGCGCCTCGACCAAGCAACGCTCCTTTCCGTGCCGCGTGATACTCGTGTTAAAATTCGCGGGCTGGGCTACGACAAAATCAATGCGGCTTATGCTTACGGCGGCGTCGAATTGGCAGAGTCAACCGTTGAAAATTTTCTCGGCATTGACATTGACCACTACGTTTTGATTGACACGAACAGCTTTGTAAAAATCATTGACGCAATCGGCGGCGTGGATATCGACGTTGAAAAGCGCATGTTTTACGAAGACCCTTGGGACGACAACGGCGGACTTGTTATCGACCTTTATCCCGGTCAGCAGCACATGGACGGCAAGACCGCCGTGACTTACGTGCGCTATCGTGATTCGGAAGGAGACATCGGGCGCGTCAAACGTCAACAGGCTTTCATGGAGGCTTGCATGGATAAAGTCACCTCGCCCGAAATTGTCCCGCGCATTCCGAAAATCGTTCGTGAAATTATTGACGCCGTCGAAACCGATATGTCCTTGAGGCAGCTCCTCGAATTGGCAGGCGCACTCAAAGCCGCTCAACAAAACGGACTTGAAACCGACATGGTGCCGGGCTATCCGCTTTACATTGACGATATAAGCTATTGGATACCCGACGTGGAGCTTATGAGAATTTCCGTCGCCGACGCGCTGGGAATTTCCGTCGACCCGTATTTGAGAAAACGTTTTGAAAGAGCCGCTCGCGAATACAACGAGTCGATTCCTTCCGGAGCCAAAGACGTGCCCGACGACGATGTCAGCATAGGCAAGCCCGTTCGTGAAAGCCGGCGCAGTTTGGAGGAGCGGACGACTCGCCGCACTT
>CAMVAG010000101.1 GCA_947165405.1 uncultured Selenomonadales bacterium | reverse complement strand
AGAACGGTTCGCCTTGATTCGGACGGCAATCCCTCTCCGCTCTACGACGAGGCAGGCAACCCCGTTTATTTCTGCGAGGATTATGTTAAGTTGACCGGGACATATACAGTCTTCACGCTGGACAAAGTGGCGGAAGGTATTCGTAACGAAAAAGAATTCTTGTTGACAAAGACCGACGCATTGAACGTTCCCAACACGGACGATTGGAAGTAAGATAAAGCAAGACAAAAAAATTTCCCCCTCCGAAATCGGAAGGGGATTTTTTTTATTTGTTATGATTAATTGAAGTCAAGCATGGATTTATCTTTGCCGGCGAATGATTCAAAGTCTGCGATAAAATTTTCGACGGCAGAATCAATCGCGGAATTTTTTATCAGCGCGAAGAAAATTTCGGGGGCAATGGTCGCCGCACTTATTCCGCACTTGCAAAGCTCCAAAACCTGTTGAGAATTTTTGAAACTCGCCGCGATAACTTCGGTCTCCATTTCGTTGTTTGAAAAAATTTGTTGAATCTCCTGCGCGACACGCAAGCCGTCAAAGCCCATGTTGTCGATTCGGTTGACGTAAGGAGCCGCGTAGCTTGCGCCGCACTGTCCCGCGATAAAAGCTTGCATGGGTGTGTAAATCGCCGTCGCCGTGATTAAAATTTCGCTCGTCTCAACCAAAAGTTTCATCGCCTTGAAGCCTTCGGGGACGGCAGGAATTTTTACGTAAGTGTTCGCGCCCAAAACTTCGACGATATGTTTTGCCTCGTCTGCGATTTTTTCTGCGCGGCGGCTGACGGCTTGAACGTGAAGGTCTGCATCCTCACCGATAAAGCCGCGAATTTTTTTCAGCGTGTCGAAGGGATTGCCTCCGACTTTGGAAAGGATTGTGGGATTTGTTGTCACGCCGCTGACAGGGAAGAACTCATAAATTTTTTTAATCTCGTCGAGGCGTGCGTCGTCAATCAAAAGTTTCATTTGAACCACCCCGAATCATTTAAACGGGTCGAGACTTATATTCGTAATAATTCTTCCGAGCCGGGCACTTGTCAAGAAATTCAATGCCCATTTGAAAGTAACCGTCATGTTCGTATAAATTCCCGCAAGCCTCATCAAGTGGACAAGCATCCAAGCGCACCAAGCAAGAAAGCCGGTCATCTTCGGTTTGTTGACGACAGCCTCGCCTTTGCCGATTGTCGCCATTGCTCCCAAATCTTTGTAGACGAATTTTTCAAGCTTGCTGCCGCCTTTGATAAGCGTCATGATATTTTTGTGAGCGACCTTCGCCTGTTGAGTGGCAACGGGCGCGACCGTCGGCAAGGGGCGTTTCATATCGCCGTGCATGAACGCCGCGCAGTCACCGATAGCGAAAACATTTTTATGAACCGCGCCGCGAACCATCAAATCTTCTTCAATCCAAATGCGACCGTCACGAGCACATTCGCCGCCGCAATTTTTCATCATGTCGACAGCTCTGACACCCGCCGCCCAAATAACAGTCGTTGTAGGAATTTCCACGCCGTTTTTGAGTTTGAGAACATGACCGTCATAATCGACGACTTGAGTATTGAGCATGACTTCGACGCCTTTTTTCTCCAAGACTTTGACGGTGTGTTTTTGCAAATCTTCCGAGACCATAGGCAGAAGTCGCGGCGTCGCTTCAATCAATTTTATGCTCACGTCGTTGAAGTCGAGCAAGTGGAATTCTTTTTTCTGCGTGGCAATCAATTCGGCAATCGCGCCCGCCTCTTCGACGCCTGTGGGGCCGCCGCCGACCACCACGAAAGTCATACGCTTTTTGCGGTCTTCGGGTGTGCGATAGGGTTTCTCTGCGCGTTCAAATTCGTGAATGACGTGGTTGCGAATGTGAACCGCCTCTTGCAAAGTCTTCATGCCGAAAGAATTTTCCTCGACACTTTTCATCCCGAAAAAGTTAGTTGTCGCGCCCGCCGCAAGAACCAAATAATCGTAGTGAATTTCGCCGTGATTCGTTATGACAACGTCGCGCTCTTGGTCGACGCCCTGAACTTTCGCCATGTAGAGATTGACGTTTCTGTTGTTGCGGAAGAAAGAACGAATCGGATAGGCAACCTCGCCCGTCTCCAAAACCGCAGTCGAAACTTGATACAAGAGCGGTTGGAACAAATGGAAATTGTGACGGTCGATAAGGGTGACTTCGACGTTTTCTTTGGCGAAGAGCTGACCGATTTTGATGCCTCCGAAACCGCCTCCTACGATTACTATATGAGGCTTGCCGTTTTTCATTTCAAAAGACCTCCTGAAACTTGTAGTGAAAATTTTAACTTAACGGGCTAAAAATATTTCGGGATGATTCCCGTTTCTGTTTGTTTTGAACTGCTCCTTACCAC
Source organism: uncultured Selenomonadales bacterium (assembly GCA_947165405.1). Lineage (GTDB taxonomy): Bacteria > Bacillota > Negativicutes > Selenomonadales > Selenomonadaceae > Quinella. Next base: position 5,517 of record CAMVAG010000101.1, on the reverse strand, counting down.
AACCCCCTAACCCGTTGTCTTCGCGTATGATAACATACTTTTTATAAATTTCAATAGGCGCGAGGTTTATCCGAACGAAAAGATTTTTAAATATGTCTTGACACACGAAGACAATTTTAAACAGGCGCGCTCGTCACAGGGAAAAAATTTTTTCATTTCAAGCGGCGGCTCTTTCACGATTGTGACATTTACAGAACGTTTGACATGCGCTCCCGTTTTGAAATTTTTTTTGACGCAAGAAAAATTTTTGCGCCGCAAATTTTCAAGCGGGTTGTTTTCGATTCGGCGTTGTAGTATATTGACGGGCGAATATGAAATTTGGAAGGGAGAAAATTTTGTGAGGACGAACAGTTTAATCAAGCTGCTGATTTGCCTCGCGGCGATTGTGGCAGTGTTTGTGATTTTTATTCGCCCGCTGGCGCATTCGATTCGGCAAGGGCTTGACTTGCAGGGCGGCACACACGTCGTCTTGCAGGCGGAGGATACGGAAATTGCGCAAGTCAACGAGGACGCAATGCAAAGAGTTGTTTCAATCATGGAGCGGCGTGTCAATGAACTTGGCTTGACCGAACCGATAATTCAGCGCGAGGGCGAACGTCGAGTCATAATCGAATTGCCCGGCATCAAAGACCCCGACAAGGCGATTGAGACAATCGGCAAGACCGCAATGCTTGAGTTCAAAGACGATACGGGCAAAACGCTCTTGACGGGCACAGACCTCAAAGACGCACAAGCCGCAATGAATCAGCAGAACGGTCAATGCGTCGTCAATCTTGAATTCAGCGACGAGGGCGCGCAAAAATTTGCTGACGCGACTTTGGAAAATGTCGGGCGGCAAATCGCAATCCTCCTCGACGGAGAAATTTTAACCAACCCCGTCGTTCGCGAACCTATCCTCGGCGGCAAGGCAGAAATTTCCGGACAACGCGACTTGGAAGAGGCTCAACACTTGGCAGTGCTTTTGAGGAGCGGCGCGCTGCCCGTCAAAGTCAACATCATCGAAACGCGCACCGTCGGCCCTTCGCTCGGTCAAGACTCAAAAGACAAATCGGAATTCGCCTTCGTCATCGGCATCGCGGCGGTTTTGGTTTTCATGCTTCTTTTCTATCGCTTGCCGGGCTTTATCGCCGACATCAGCTTGATGGCTTACACGCTCATGCTTTTGGGCACGTTGAAAGGTTTGGACGCGACGTTGACACTGCCGGGCGTGGCGGGAATAATTTTATCAATCGGTATGGCGGTCGACGCGAACGTTTTAATTTTTGAACACTTCAAAGAGGAATTTCGTTTGGGCAAGTCGATTCGCTTGGCAATGGACGCCGGCTTTAAGCGAGCCTTCACGACGATTTTCGATTCGAACATCACGACGATAATCGCGGCGGGCGTTTTATTCCTCTTCGGCACGGGCACCATTCGCGGCTTTGCAATAACTTTGGGCTTGGGCGTTTTGTTGAGCATGTTGACGGCGGTAAGCTTAACGCAATTCCTGCTGAAACTTTTGGTCAACGCAAAAATCGTGGAGAGTCCTTCGGCTTACGGAGCTGACGGCTTCGTGTTGTTTGATTCTTCCAAGGAGGTGAAGTCATAATGCCGAAATTTGACATTGCCGGTCGCGGCAAGATGTGGTTTATCATTTCCTTGCTCGTGATTGTTCCCGGCTTAATCTCTATGCTGACACGCGGCTTTAATTTCGGGATTGACTTCACGGGCGGCACGATTATCGATTTGAAATTTTCTCAACCCGTGGCGATTGCTCAAGTCCGCGAAAGCTTGAAACCCTTCGGGCTTGACGGAGCAACGATTCAACTTTCCGGCGAAACTTCAGACGTTGCAACTTCAACAGACGTTATGATTCGCACCGTCGACTTGGAAGAGGTTCAGCGCAAAGAAGTCATGGCGGCGATTAAAGATAAAGTCGGAAGTTATGAAGTCTTGCGCGAAGAAAAAGTCGGCGCGGTCATCGGCGGCGAATTGATTTTGAACGCGGTACTTGCTCTGGTAATTTCTTGGGCACTGATAATTTTGTACGTCGCCTATCGTTTTGAATTGCGTTTCGGTATCGCGGCGGTTGCGGCTCTCGTCCACGATATTTTAATCGTTTTGGCTCTCTTCTCGTTCACGCAGCGGCAAGTTGATTCCTCGTTCGTCGCGGCACTTTTGACGGTCGTCGGCTACTCAATCAACGACACTATCGTTATCTTCGACAGGATACGCGAAAATTTGAAATTGCACTTCAGGCGCGGCGGAGACGTTGTCAATCTTGTCAACCGTTCGATTTATCAAACCTTGACTCGTTCGCTGTACACCGTCTTCACCTGTTTGTTCACGACCTTCGCGCTGTTCTTCTTCGGCGGCGAAACGACAAAAGATTTTGCATTTGCTTTAATCGTCGGCTTCATGAGCGGTTGCTATTCCTCAATCTTTATCGCGGGTCCTCTGTGGCTTGAGCTTAGAAAATTCGGCGGCAAGAAATAATTTGGGAGATAAGACATGGCAAAATCTACAGCGATAAATTTGCTTTTGCTCGACGGCACGGCGAACGGGCGAATCAAATGCACAATCAACAGCAGGACAGGCGTTATCTTCCGCATTCCGCGCAAAGATTTGGCGAACTGCAAAAAGCTTGACGGCTTGGAAAATGACGGCGTTTATTTTTTGCTCGGCGAAGAGAATGAGCAACCGACGATTTATATCGGGCAAGCGGGCAGTCGCAAGAACGGCAGAGGCATTCTCAATCGCCTCAACGAACACGAACGCAACGCCGACAAAAATTTTTGGACGGAGGCAATTATCCTCACCACATCGAACAATTCTTTCGGCGCGACGGAAATCAGTTGGCTCGAACACAAATTTTGCAACATGGCGATTAAGGCGGGACGCTATTCCGTCAAAAACGGCAACGACCCTTCGCCCGGCAACATCACCGAAGAAAAAGAAAGCGACCTCGAAGACCACGCCGAATTTGCGCAACTGGTTTTGAGTGCAATCGGCTACAAAATTTTTGAGCCGCCGCAAAAAAATCCTACGCCGCCTGTCGTTGAAGACGATGGAATTTTTTTCCTCTCACGCAAGATAAAATCACTCGGACGCACCCTCGACGCGAAGATGAAACGAACAGCGACGGGCTTTAAAGTTTTGGCGGGCAGTGAAATTTCTCCGCATGAAACAGAAAGATTATCTGCGCCGCTGAAAAAATTACGTCGCTCTGAAAAAGTTGTAAACGGGCGTTTAATTGAGGATATTGAATTTAATTCGGCATCGACGGCAGCAGAATTTGTTGTTGGAAATAACGCAAACGGCTTGTTGGAATGGCGAACACAAAATGGTGTACCCTTAAAAAATTTCTTATCGGAATAAAAAATGACACCGCGAACGGTGCCGAAAAATTTTTTACTGCGATTGTTCTTGTTCGTCGAGGAATTTTATGCAAGCTTCTTTGTCTCCGTACTTGATGAGCTTGGCGAAACGTTGAATCAATTCCCACTCTTCGGGATAAGCGCGCATTTGTTTTTGAGGACGTACACCTTCGGGTTTGCGCCAGCCTGCATTTCTGCCTGCGCCTTCACGACGCCCGCCTCTAGGCATGACGCAATACCAAATAAATTGTGTAGCACGAAATACACAATGCCGCGAGACTGATAATTAAAGTTAAAGATTCCATGTTGTTTCATTCCTTTCCTCTGTTTTGTTTCATTAATTTTATCAAAGCCAAAGTGTTTTGTCTAAATCTGACAGCAAAGAAAACATTAAAAATTTTTCTGTGGCAAAAGTGGTCGCAGATTTTTTTTTGCTTAAATCATTTGCATGGAGTCAACTCAAAATTTTATAATCAATGCAAGAAATTTTTTGGAGGTTTTGATATGAACATCACACGCAGAAATTTTTTAAAGCTCGCGGGCACGGCAGGTCTTTTGTTTTCGTTCGGGAAGGTTCACGCCGCGACAAATGAAAAAATTTTAATCGTTTACTATTCACGCACGGGCGAGGAATACGGGCTGGGCAACATCACCAAAGGCAACACGGCTATCGTTGCAGAAATCATCGCGACCAAAACCGGCGCAGATATTTTTGAAATTAAACCAGTCACGCCTTACCCCGTCGACTACGAGGAATGCAAAAAAGTTGCAAGCCGCGAGAAGGCAACCAAAGCGCGTCCGCCGTTCGTCGGGGACATCGACATTTCCGGCTACGATATAATTTTCGTCGGCTATCCCATCTGGTACGGAGACGCACCGCAAATTGTTTACACTTTCCTTGAGGGTCACGACTTCGGCGGAAAAAAAATTGTTCCCTTCTGCACACACGGCGGCAGCGGTCTTTCAAGCACCGACCAAACAATTTCTCTGACTTGCCCGACCGCGAAAATTTTGCAAGGCTTCGAATTGCGCGGAGCCGTTGCTCAAAATAATCGTTCGCAAGCCGAATCTGTCGTCGAAGAAAAATTGAGGAGGCTCGGTTTGATTTAAGGAGGTTTTATCATGGAAATTACCAGACGCGGATTTTTCAAGATAGCGGGCGTCGCGGCACTCGGCGCGGCTGTCGGTCAATTCGGAATCTCTGAAGTTACTGCCGAAAAATTTTCCACTGCCGAAAAATCCACTGTTTATTTCACAAAAAAAATCGACGCCGAACATTTGATTGAGCTTTACAAAAAAATAAACGCGCTCGTCACGGGCAAGGTTGCAATCAAACTTCACACGGGCGAGCCTCACGGTCCGAATATCTTGCCGCGTGACATGGTTCAAGCTTTCCAAGCGCAAGTTCCGAATTCGACGATAATCGAGGCGAATGTTGCTTACGGCGGCGGGCGTTCGGACACTGCCAAGCACAGAAAAACTTTGCAGACAAACGGCTGGACTTTCTGCCCCGTCGATATCATTGACGCGGACGGTGATATAAATTTTCCGGTCAACGGCGGCTTTCATCTCAAGGAAGTTGCAATGGGCAAACACTTGGCGGATTACGATTCGCTGATTGTCTTGACGCATTTCAAAGGACACGGCATGGGCGGCTTCGGCGGCAGCTTGAAAAATATCGCTATCGGTTGCGCGAGCGGCAAAGTCGGCAAATTGCAAGTTCACGGCGTCAAAGATTACGGCAAGTGGGTCACGGGCGAAATTTTTATGGAGCTTATGGCGGACAGCGGCAAAGCGATTTGTGATCACTTCGGCAAGCAGATTGTCTTTATCAATGTCATGCGTCGAATGAGCGTTGATTGCGACTGCGCGGGAACTTCGGCTGCCGAACCGACTTGTGCCGATATCGGGATTTTGGCTTCGACGGATATTCTTGCGATTGACCAAGCGTCGATTGATTTGGTTTACGCCGCGCCCGATACAAAAGATTTGCGCGAGCGTATCGAATCAAAAAAAGGTTTGCGTCAGCTTTCGGCAATGGCTGAACTCAAAATGGGCAACACTCAATACGAACTGATTACGATTGATTAAACTTTTTCAAAAACAGCTGTGAGTTAAAACCCGGACGTCACGGATGACATTGCAAAAGAAAAGTAGAAGA
>CAMVAG010000100.1 GCA_947165405.1 uncultured Selenomonadales bacterium | reverse complement strand
TTGTTTTCGGCGACGTGCTCAAGACGATTTACAAGCTCAAGCTCGGCGAATACGATTTAACTCCGCCGTCGAAAATAATTATCTTCATGGACGAGCTGAATAAATTTGCCTCGAAGGACACCTCGAAAAATTCCCCGATACTGCGACAACTTTTGGACGTGGCGGAACGCGGGCGGTCGTTGGGAATAATTTTATTCGGCGCGGAACAATTTCGCTCGAACATTCACGGACGCGTTACGGGTAACTGCGCCACTCTTGCCTTCGGGCGCACAAACGTCCTCGAAACGACGACCAAAGATTATTCCGCGTTGCCCTCGACTTATAAAAATATTTTGACGCGTTTGGAGCAGGGCGAATACGTCATACAAAATCCGATTTTCCGCTCTCTGCTCAAAGTTCGTTTCCCGAAGCCGGCTTACAAACAATTCAAAGACTAACGGCAGGGATCGGCGTGCGATGTTCGAATAAATTCTTCTGTCATTTGTTTCAGTTTAAAGACAGGAGGAATTTTTATGTTGGTTGAGATTGTTTTTGGAGTGAATATCGTCGAAATCGTTACAAGCGGACTTTATCCGAATTCGCATGACATTTTCCGCGAATACATTCAGAATTCTTGCGACGCCATTGACGACGCGATTAAAGCGGGAACTTTGCAAAATGACGCGGGCGAAGTTTCAATCGAAATTGACGCCAAAGAACGCCGAATCTCGATTGAGGACAACGGAATCGGCATTTCCGGCGGCGAAAAAAATTTTGTGCGAATCATGAGCAGTATCGGCAACTCGGACAAAAGTTTAAAGACCGACAGAGGTTTTCGCGGCATAGGGCGGCTCGGCGGCTTGGCTTATTGCAAGAAGTTGATTTTCAGCACGAAGGTCGCGGGCGAGAAAAAAATTTCTACATTGACAATTAATGCAGAGAAACTTCGCGAAACTTTTTTCAGCAAAAACAAATTCTTTGCCGAACAAGTTTTGAGCGCGAATATGACTTTCGCCACGCTTGACGCCGAAAACGACGAACATTTTTTCAAAGTTGAATTGCTTGATGTCACGAACGACGATTTGCTCGATGTAAAAGCTATTCGTGAATATTTGTCATTCGTCGCGCCCGTCACCTACAGCCCGCAATTCAGTTTTCAACAGCAAATTTATGAACACGCCGCCAAACTTGATAAACCAATCACGGAATATAAAATTTGGCTCAACGGCGAACAAGTCGTCAAAAATTACAAAGATAATTTCAAGACCAAGTTGGGGGCGGACGAAATTTTCGACGTGTATTTCCGCGACTTCCGCGACGAGGCGAACAATTTAATCGCATGGAGCTGGATTGGCTTATCGATGTTTAAGGGTGTAATGACCAAGTCGAACGTCAATCAAATGCGTTGCATCCGCCTCCGCCAAAAGAATATTCAAATCGGCGACGAAAATGTTTTGCAAAAACTTTTCAGCGAAGACCGCGGCACAACTTACTTTATCGGCGAAGTTCATGCGGTCGATACGAATTTGAGACCGAATTCGCGGCGCGACTACTTCGAGGAAAACGACGCCTGCAAATTCTTTGAAGAATCGTTGCAAAAATATTTCAAGGAACTTGCCCGGCTTTGTCATAACGCTTCGGATATCCGGAACGCATTCAAGGCGACGGCTCAACCTCAAAATCGCAAACACGAAATAGAACGCCACACGCTCGAATATCAAGAAACGCACAAGGCAGAACACGACGCCGAACTTGCTGCGTTAAATAAAAAAGCAACGGAAAAGCAAGCCTTTATCGACCAAGAGAGGCAGGCAGCTAAGGATAATCCTGACGCAATTACGTCGAGAGTCTTTAAGGAAATCGAAGCAAACGCTCCTTCGTTGCCCGACCCGGATTCTACAATTACCCCCCCCCGTTGCCGCTGCAACATTGGTCGAAAGAAACCAAAAAGCTGTACGAAGATATTTACGAAATTATTCTTGCTAATCCTTTGCTCAAGGGCGAAGCTCTCCTCGCTAAAATTAACGAGGTGCTTGCCAAATGAGCCGCCGCGTCTTGCTGATAGAGCCGAACTACAAGAACAAATACATTCCCGCCAACTTGATGAAACTTGCGACGTATTTTCGGAGTGTGTGCAAAGACGACGTGAGGTTTTTCAAGGGTGACTTGAAAACTTTTGCCGCGAGGTTGTTGCTTGAGGAATTTTTTTACGGCGAGGTCGACAGCCAAAATCTCTTCAAGCCGGAAGTGAACGACGCCGCTCAAAAATTTTATCGCTATGAAAAATCTTTGTTGGAGTTCATAAAGACGGGGAAAAATTCTCTGCTCGAATTCATGGGCGAGGAGGATTTTTTTTACGAGTACAGCTTGAAAAAAATTCATCGTCGCTTTAAAGACGAAGACTTCCCGACGTTCGATATTATCTGCGTCAATTCGCTGTTCACGTTTTATTTTGATGAGACCGTCCGCACGATAAACTACGCGAAAAAATTTTTGGCTGACGGAGGAAAAATTTTTGTCGGAGGAGTGGCGGCGACGCTCGTCCCGAAATTTTTTGAGGAGGCGACGGGCATCAAACCGCATGAAGGACTTTTGGACAAGCCCGACGATTTGGGCAAGCAAGACGACGTTATCATTGACACCTTGCCGCCCGATTATTCAATCCTCGACGAAATCGATTATAAATATCCCGCCGCCGACGCCTATCTGACTTACACGACGCGCGGTTGTATTCGCAAGTGCACCTTCTGCGCGGTGAGCCGACTTGAGCCGGAATACAAAGACCACGTGAAAATTTTTGAGCAGCTCAAGCACACGGAAAATCAATTCGGCGCGAAGAGAAATCTTTTGCTGATGGATAACAACGTCCTCGCCTCGAAAAAATTTGATGAGATTATCGACGAGATAAAAGCTTGCGGCTTCGGGAAGGGCGCGAATTATCTGCCGCCCGACGAATACGCAATCACTTTGAAAAATCTGCGCGAGGCTTTCAACGACCGCGCTTATCTGAAGAAAATGATTCACCTCTATGACGAGTTGGAAAGAAAGCTTCCCGAAAATTTGGCGGGCGAATTTTATTTGCGGCGCGAGGAAAAATTTTTGTTGAGTGTTTCAAGCGCGACCAAAGAAAAAATTTTTGAGCTTGATGAATTTGTTCGCCCGCTCTTTGAAAAATATTTCAAGCACAAAAATCTTGTCCGCTACGTCGATTTCAATCAAGGGCTTGATGCCCGATTGCTTGACGAAAAAAAAATGGCGCGGCTTGCCGAATTGAATATTCATCCCATGCGCATTGCCTTCGACCACATTGAGCAGCGTGAAATTTATGAGCGGGCGATTCGGCTTGCGGCGAAGTACGGCGTGCGCGACCTGTCGAATTATCTGCTGTACAATTTTTTTGACACGCCCGAAGATTTTTACAATCGCTTGAGGATAAACATTGACTTGTGCGAGGAGCTTGACGTTGCGATTTATTCTTTCCCGATGAAGTATTGCCCGATTGACGACCGGAAATTTTTTCGCAATCGCGATTATATCGGGCGGCATTGGAATAAAAAATTTATTCGGGCGATTCAGGCGATAATCAACGCGACGAAAGGTAAAGTCGGGCGCGGACGAGAATTTTTTGAAAAGGCTTTCGGGAAAAATCTTGACGAGTTCAAAGAATTGCTTTACATGCCCGAAACTTTTATAATCTACCGCATGAGGTACGAGGAGACTTTGACGGAGACTTGGCGCGAAAAATTTTTGGCACTTGACGACGACGAACGAACTTTGGCGAAAAAAATTATTGAGGCGAATAAATTTTCCGATAAAGATATTGGCGACCTTGAGTCGGAAAAAATTCGCGAGCTGTTGGAATTTTACAAGATACGACGTTAAAATTTTTGGAGGATTAAAAATGGCGAAGCAACTTCGGATAGAAAAACTTCAGGAACTTATCAAGCAGGAAATGAGCAAAATGCTTTTGAAGGAGCTCAAAGACCCGCGAATCGGATTCGTGACGGTGACGGATGTCGAAATGACGGGTGACCTGCGCGAGGCGAAAATTTATGTCAGTGTGATGGGCGGCGAGGAACAAGTCAAAAGTTCTCTTGAAGGATTGAACAGCGCATTGGGATTTATTCGCCGCGAAATCGGGCAGAGAGTTCGTTTGAGATTCACGCCCGAAATTTCTTTTGCGCTTGATACCTCGCTTGACTACGGCGACCACATTCAAAAGCTTTTGTTGCAAGTGGAAGGGGAAAATAAAAATGTTGATAACGCTCAAGGAGGCGGCGGAGAAAATCAAAGCCGCGAATAAAATTTTGATAACGGCTCACGTGCAGCCCGACGGCGACGCAATCGGTTCGACGCTGGCACTAATGCAAATGCTTCAATCACTCGGCAAGTCCGCGCAGATTTTTATCGACGACACGGTAAGAAAAAATTTGCACGCACTGCCTCACTTCGAGGAGATTCGGCGACCCGTTGACGGAGAAAAATTCGATGCGGATTTGATGATTGTCCTTGACACTTCGATTGACAGGCTCGGCAACGTAAAAAATTTAACCGACGCGCCGATTTTGAATATCGACCACCACGTCACAAACAAAGGCGAGGGCGTCGAACTCTACGTTGAGACAAAAGCCGCCGCGACTTGCGAAATCGTTTTCAAGCTTGCCCGCGAACTCGACGCGACAATCACGCCCGAAATTGCCACGTGTCTTTACACCGGCTTGGCGACCGACACCGGCTTTTTCCAATTTTCAAACACCCGCGCCGAAACTCTTGCCGTTGCCTCCGAATTGATTCGTTGCGGCGTGAGTCCGAATTTTATTTCCGAACAGCTTGAGAGTAAATCTTTGGCGGAAGTGCGCGGCTTGAGTGCAGCTTTGAATTCGCTGAAAATGTTTTACGGCGATAAAGTTGCCGGCATGATTCTCGACCACGCGACCGCGAAAACTTTTGACTCGACGGAAGGCTTTATCGATGAAATTCGCGTGATTGAGACTGTCGACGTTGCATTTCTTATCACGGAAAAGGCTCCGAATTTTTGTCGCGTGAGCATGAGGTCAAAGGGCGTTGACGTGTCGAAGATTGCGGCAAAGCTCGGCGGCGGCGGACACATTCGGGCGGCGGGTTGCACACTCAAGACGACACTTGACGAGGCAGAAAAAATTTTGGTTGCGGCAATCGGCGAGGCTTTTAACAATTAGGAATTAGGAATGAGGAATGAGGAATTGGGAATGAAAAAAAATTTTAATTGCGCATTACGCATTGCGCATTACGCATTATGAAAGACGGTTTTATAAATCTCAACAAACCTTCGGGCATGACGAGCCACGACGCGGTTAATCATGTTCGGAGGATTTTTTCTACGCGCAAAGTCGGGCACGCCGGCACCCTCGACCCGCAAGCTTCGGGCGTCTTGCCGATTGCGATTAATCGGGCGACGAAATTCATCGAATACCTTGCCGACTGCGACAAAAGCTATCGCGCTGAAATTTTATTCGGCATTGCGACGGACAGCGGCGACCTCGAAGGCGAAATTATTTCCCGCGCAGAAAATTTTCATATGCCGACGGCTGACGAACTCAACGCGGCTTTGAAAAATTTTATCGGAGAAATTGAGCAGACGCCGCCGAAATTTTCCGCGATAAAAATTCACGGGCGCAAAGCTTACGACCTCGCAAGAAAAAATTTTGAATTTGACATGCCGCGCAGGCTCGTGAAAATTTTTCGGCTGGAGCTTATCGGCTTTGAAAAAAATTCGGCGACGATTGAAATTGATTGCAGCAAGGGCACTTACATCAGGAGCTTGGCGATTGACTTGGGCGAACGGCTGAACTTGCCCGCGACGCTGAAAAATTTGATTCGGCTTCGCGTCGGCGACTTTGATTTAAAAAATTCTTTGACGCTTGACGAGATAAAAAAATTCGGAGAGGATTGCCTCTTGCCGATTGAAAATTGTTTGAAACACTTGCCGAGCTTTGAACTTGACGAAAAAAGAATTCGCGCCTTCATGAACGGTTTGCCGACGACGATTAACGCGCCCGATGAAAAATTTTTGCGAATCATTTCGGGCGGAAAATTTTTGGGCGTCGGGAGGATTGAGCGCGGCGAACTTCGGTCGTCGAAAATAAATCTTGCCGCCGAAAAATTCTTGTGATATAATGCGCCGCGTTTAACAAATTCACGCGAGGCGGAGCGTCGACCTGTGCCAATCGGTTAATCGGCGCGCAAATGCCTCACGAAAGAAAAACAGGAGGAATTTCAAATGGCAGTTATCTCAATGAAACAGCTTTTGGAAGCGGGCGTGCACTTCGGTCATCAAACGCGTCGTTGGAACCCGAAAATGGCGCGCTACATCTTCACCGAACGCAACGGCATTTACATTATCGATTTGCAAAAGACCGTTCGCAAAGTCGACGAGGCTTACAACTTCGTCCGCTCCGTCGCCGAAGAAGGCAAAGCGATTTTGTTCGTCGGCACAAAGAAGCAGGCTCAAGAGGCAGTCAAGGAAGAGGCTGTCCGCGCAGGTCAATTCTTCGTCAATGAGCGTTGGCTCGGCGGCATGCTCACCAACTTCCAAACAATTCAAAAGCGTATCAATCGCCTCAAAGAGCTGGAAACAATGGAACAGGACGGAACGTTTGAAGTCCTTACCAAAAAGGAAGTCATGCAGCTCCGCCACGAAATGGCGCGTCTCGAAAAATATCTCGGCGGCATTAAAGAAATGACCAAGTTGCCCGGCGCATTGTTCGTCGTCGACCCGCGCAAGGAACGCATTGCCGTCGCCGAAGCCCGCAAGCTCGGTATCCCGATTGTTGCGATTGTCGATACCAACTGCGACCCCGACGAAATTGATTACGTTATTCCCGGCAATGACGACGCGATTCGTGCCGTGAAACTTTTGACGGCGAAAATTGCCGACGCCATGCTCGAAGGCAAAGAGGGCGCGGAAATTGCCGAAGCGTCCGAAGAGAACGAAGAATAATTTTGAGGTGAAATAAATGGCTATTAGTGCTAAGACTGTTAAGGAACTGCGCGAAAGAACCGGCGCGGGCATGATGGATTGCAAGAAGGCTTTGACGGCGACCGACGGCGATATGCAAAAAGCTATCGACTGGCTGCGCGAAAAAGGTATCGCCAAAGCCGCCAAGAAGTCCGGACGAATCGCGGCTGAAGGTGCCGTTGCCGCTTACGTTTCCAAAGACGGCAAGACAGGTGTCCTCCTCGAAGTCAACTGCGAAACCGACTTCACTGCCAACAATGAAAATTTCCGTGCGCTTGAGAAAAAAGTTATCGAACACATCGCCGCGACCAAGCCCGCCGACCTCGACGCGCTCAATGACAGCGTTATCGACGGCAAAAAAGTTTCAGACCTCGTCACCGAAGCGACCGCGACTATCGGCGAAAAAATTTCGATTCGTCGTTTCGTCACCTACGAGACCGAAGGCAAGCTCACGACTTACATTCACATGGGCGGCAAAATCGGTGTTATCGTCGAAATGACAGGTGGCTCCGATCAACTCGGCAAAGATATTGCAATGCAAATCGCGGCGGCCAATCCTTCCGCAGTTGACCGCGCAGGCGTCGACGCTTCCGAACTTGAACACGAAAAAGAAGTTCTTCGCAAGCAGGCTCTTGAAGAAGGCAAGCCCGAAAAAATCGTCGAGAAGATGGTCATGGGACGCATCAACAAATTTTATAAGGAAGTTTGCCTCGTCGAACAGATTTTTGTTAAAGACAATGAAAAGACCGTCAAAGACATTCTCGGCGGCGAAAAAGTTTTGAGATTTACTCGCTGGCAGCTCGGCGAAGGTATCGAGAAAAAAGAAGTCGACTTTGCGGCGGAAGTTGCAGCTCAAGCCGGCATGTAAAACTTAATCACGAATAAAAAATCCTCCACAGTCCAAACGGATTGCGGAGGATAATTTTTTTG